>JAYUJS010000031.1:0-4073 GCA_043765095.1 Ferruginibacter sp. | reverse complement strand
AGTTGCTGGGTGTTCTTTTCCATATTCAAATATACGGAATATATTTCAATATATTGACTGTCAATATGTTATGACAAAATGGCTTTGCAACGGTTTCGGATATGCTATTTATTTATTATTGCAAAAAGATAATGGCAGCAAAGTTTTAATTTATATACTTGGGTTTTGGTGGATATTTTTAGGCATTGCTTTATATGCGAGTTTTGGTAAAATTGATAATTTTTTACTGAATACTTCAAAAGGGCTTTTACTTGTAGGGCTTAATTATTTTTTTACTAAAAGCGGAAATAAATAAATATAGTTTTTATTTAATGTTCAAACATTGATATTGTTAATATATTTGTAATCTAAATTTTAAATTATGAGTTTATTACAAGATTTGAATTGGAGATATGCAACAAAAAGCATGAGTGGTGAAGTAGTACCACAAGAAAAATTAGATGCAATTTTTTCTGCTATAAATTTATCTGCAACCTCTTATGGTTTGCAGCCATATACAGTTTTAGTAGTTAGCAACCAAGTATTAAAAGATAAATTGCAAGCCGCAGCTTATGGGCAAGTGCAAGTAGGCAGTGCATCACATGTATTGGTATTTGCTGTGCCAGAAAAAATAACAGCAAATGATATACAAACTTTTATAAACAATATAGCTACTAAAAGAAACATGCCTGTAGAAATGCTAGTTGGCTATAAAGGAATGATGGAAACTACAGTTGTTGCATTACCAGCAGACGCACAACAAATGTGGGCTGCAAAGCAAGCCTACATTGCACTTGGTACGGCTATGGCAGCAGCCGCTGAGCAAAAAGTAGATACTTGCCCAATGGAAGGTTTTGATGCAAAACAATTTGACGAAATTCTTGGCTTAGCCGAAAAAAATTTAAAATCAGTAGTAATTTTGCCACTAGGTTTTAGAGCTGATACAGATGCAACTGCTGCATATAAAAAAGTACGCAAAGAGCAAAATGAGTTATTTCAATTTGTAAATTGAAAATTAAAATGCAGCTTTTTTAAAGCTGCATTTTAATAAATATCAAGATAAATTTATTTTCTTCCTGAATATACTTTTAATGCTTCTTTTAAACATTCTACTGAAGCAATAATAGCTTCTACATTTAGCACATAAGCTAAACGTACTTCATCTTTTCCTAAACCAGCTGTTGCATAAAAACCAGTGGCAGGTGCCATCATTACAGTACTGCCATTATAAGAAAATTCTTCTAGCAACCATTGGCAAAATTTATCGCTATCATCTATAGGTAATTTTGCCATTGCATAAAATGCACCACCAGGGTTAGGGCAAAATACACCATCAATTTCATTTAGTGCTTTTACCAAAGTATCTCTTCTAAGTTTGTACTCAGCTTTGGTAGTGTCAAAATAATTATCTGGTAAATCTACCGCTGCTTCTCCTAGTATTTGTGCATAAAAAGGCGGGCTTAAGCGGCATTGAGCAAATTTCATAGCAGTGTTAAGCACCTCTTTATTTTTTGTAACAAATGCCCCAATACGCCCACCGCATGCACTATAGCGTTTGCTTATAGTATCCATTAATATTACATTTTGCTCAGCTCCTTTTAAATGCAAGGCACTTGTGTGTGTGCCTTCATAGCAAAATTCTCTGTAGGCTTCATCAGCAAATAAAAATAAATTATGTTTTACTACAATTTCTTTTAGCGTTTCCATTTCTGCTGCACTATACAAGTATCCTGTAGGGTTATTAGGGTTGCAAACTACTATTGCTTTAGTTTTAGAAGTTATAGCTTTTTCAAAATCTTCAATTGGTGGTAGTGCAAAACCGGTTTCTATTTTGCTACCAATAGGAACAACTTTTACATCGGCTTGTACTGCAAATCCATTGTAGTTTGCATAAAATGGTTCAGGTATTATTACCTCATCTCCTGCATCTAGGCATGCCATAAATCCAAATGAAATAGCTTCGCTTCCTCCAGTTGTAATTATGATTTCGTCTGAAGTAACATTTATATTATTTTTTGAATAATACTGTACCAATTTTTTGCGATAGCTCTCATTACCTGCGCTATGGCTGTATGCAAGCACTTGTACATCACAATTTTTTACAGCGTCAATACAACTTTGTGGTGTTACAATATCTGGTTGCCCAATGTTTAAATGATATACTATTGTACCCCTTTTTTTTGCTGCTTCTGCAAATGGTACTAGTTTTCTAATAGGAGAAGAAGGCATGTGTGTGCCACGGTTACTTATTTTTAGCATTGGGCAAAGTTAGGAAAAGCTTTGCAAATTTTAAACCAGTTTAAGGTCTAATAGAAACTTGTTTTTGCTGATTATTATTAGCGCATACTTTCATACGATTTTGCATTACAAAATTCCTCAACAGCTTTGTTGTAAAATCTACACTTTCATTTGATTTTAAGTCATTCAAAATAATTGAATGTTTACTAAAATCTATTTTACCTATGGAAGGATAAATTATTTCTATTGCTGGCTTACCATAATTTTTTCCACCAAATGCAACATATGGTACTGGGTCTCCTTCTATTTGTACATTTAAATGATTCAAATTTACATTTGTGCCAAGTGTCTCTAAATTATTATGTGTTTGTGGATTTTCAGGATTTTTTATCCAAATTTGATTTAAAATACTCCTGCCTCCATATCTGCCTGGTGTAGATTCATAATAATATTGTGGAATATTATTTATATAAGCAGGTGTATTAAGTGTGGTTAAATCTAGTGTAATTTTTATTCCAAATTTATTTGCCAATTCTTTGTACATCGGCAAAGTTTGTATAGCTACATTTCCTCCATGGCTGTGTCCAAGAAGTTGGATACGTAAATCAGAAGGTAATTTACCATGGCTTTTTAAAATCGTAAGAGATTTATCCAAATTATTTATTAACCTATCTGCTGCGGTTTTTCTATCATTTGCTTGATGGAAAAGGTGATTTAAATCTCCCCAATTTAATGATTGTTGGTATACTGAATAACCATTGGCTTGATAAGCCCCAGCTACTTTAGATTTAAACTCGTTAGAAAAACCGCTTTCTGTAGTTTCTCCGCCTATAAAATTATCTGTGCCGTGTACAAAAATTTGTATAACTGTTTTTTGCATAATAAATAATTAAAAACGATACTTTATGATAAAGTAAAAATTAATTCTTTTTTACCATGCTTTTTGTAAAATTTTATTGTAACAATTAAAAAGAATTATTGTACTCAAATTATTTTTAAAAGATTGTACTTTTAAATAAATATGTTGTTCAAAATTTTTTAATAAAAATATTTATATAATTTGTATTTAATTACTTTAAGAACTAAATATGCTGTATATATTCATACCAAAGAAAGTGTAGTTGTCATAAAATAGGTTCTGTATTATAACCTCATCTTCATAATTGAAGCTTGCTGTAAACGATATAGAATAGGTTTTTTCTCTGAAATTAGTAATTATTTCTTTTTATAAAATAGCAACATTTTTTTTGGAATAGATTTCATATCTAGTGCTATTATATAAATAGAAACATTTTTATCATTAATATTTCATAAAGTGAATACAGCTATATGCTGTAAAAGATACATGGTGGCTCATAATTTATATTAAATAAGTAGTATTCCTTTTTTGTTCTGCTTCAAAAGTTACTTAATTTTAAAAGAAAAGAAAGTATCTGTATGCCATGGTTATTTAATTTTTAGATAAGGATTAAAATATTACAATCTTAAAATGCATATATATTATGGTTGAAAATATTATCTTTGTTCAAAGTGTATTTCACAAAAATTTCAATAAAATAAATATGAATAAAATACAAGTAGCCAACCCCGTAGTAGAATTAGATGGCGATGAAATGACCAGAATTATTTGGAAATTTATTAAAGACAAATTAATACTTCCTTACCTAGAAGTGCCTATTCAATATTTTGACCTTGGTATGGAGTATAGAGATGAAACAAATGACCAAGTAACCATTGATGCAGCCAATGCCATAAAGGCTTGTGGTGTGGGTATAAAGTGTGCCACCATTACTCCAGATGAGCAGCGTGTAGAAGAATTTAAGCTAAAGCAAATGTGGAAATCACCCAATGGTACT
>JAYUJS010000030.1:0-4085 GCA_043765095.1 Ferruginibacter sp. | reverse complement strand
CCTTAAGTTGTAAAGATTAATATAATTCAATAATTTTTATTTGTGCAACAGGATATTATTTTACAAATAATTCTCTAAAATTTTATTTTTATCAATATTTATTAATTGCATTAGCTATACTATAATATTAAAGATAAACTAAGAGCCTAATCTATAAAAATATCCTATAAAATAAAAAGCCAATCCAATATTAAAATCGGATTAGCTTTGCTTTTACTCAATATTATATTTTAAAATTTTTTACCTTCTGTTTAACTTACTTAATAATCTAAGTATTTCTAAATACAACCACACTATTGTTACAAGCAAGCCAAACGCACCGTACCATTCCATATATTTTGGGGCACCCATTTCTGCACCTTTTTCTATCATATCAAAATCTAAAATAAGGTTCATTGCTGCTAGTGCTACTACAAATAATGAAAAACCAATACCTATTAAAGAACCTTGATACAAAAACCCTGGCATTGGGACATTAAAAAAGCTAGCTGCAAACATTATTAAATAAAATATACCCAACCCCATTGTGGCGGTCATTACAATAGATTTAAACTTTTGCGTAGCACGTATAACATTAAATTTATACAATAAATACATGCCCACCACTACGCTAAACGTTAGTAAAATTGCTTGCATTACCATACCACTATACCCACCACTATAATACCCTACAGTAGTAGTGGTGCTTGCGCCAAATTCAAAAAATGCAGATACCCCACCTAAAAACAATCCTTCAAGCAATGCATATACTGGTGCTAGGTATGGGCTCCATTCTTTTTTAAATGAAATTACCAATGCCAATACCAACCCTCCAATTGCTCCGCCAATTACAAGCGTATTTACATTTCCACCACTTGCAAATTCTTTCCAAGTAAAAAAAGCTGATGCAATTGTTAATAAAAACAACAATCCAAATTTATTAAGCGTTCCCTTTACTGTCATATTAATATGTGTATCCATAGTAAGTATATCTGGTAATACTGTACTACTAAATCTTTTTTCTGAGAGGGCAGGGTTACCCGATTGAAATAGTGCCATAGTTTTATTTTTTTATTATTAAAATTTTATTAAAGATACGTACCTAATTTATAACATGTGTTTTTGGTATACCAATTGTATCTTTTGGTAACAAAGGGTATTTACTTACTACTTCAAAATTATACATATTTCTGCTTTTTAAATCTTTTATAAATTTATGCAATTTTGCTGAGTCTTCTGGTTTTTCAAAAGTACGGTCATGTGTAAGTAATATTAAGTGCTTACCAATCCGTGTATTATTTCTAGCAAAACTAGTGTCTATTTCTTTAAGCATAGTTTCCCCTGATTGTACTAGTTGGCTATGACTGGTAAAACGCCATTCAAGATCCCATCCCATAGGCAAAAAACCGTGCTTAAATAAGCTGTCTGCAGCAGGCTTGCTAGCTCTAATGTCAGTAAAATTTACTGTTTCCATACGCCAAGTATTTCTACCAGGCAAACGAATAATTTTTGTGGTAAAAGGTACACTGTCTGCACATTGTTCAAAATCGTGTATTACAGTTTTTGGTTGGCTATAAAAATATTTAAATCTGTTTCTTAGCGCATGAGAGTAACTGTGGTTGTATATTTCAAATTGATTATTTTCTTTCATTTCGTTGTAAATAATTTTTTGACTACTGCTCTTACAAACGTGCAAGCCTACAATAAAAAAACTACCTTGTATTTGCTCTTGTTTCAAAATATTCATTACCGTTCTACTGCCTGTGCAAGGGCCATCATCAAAAGTTAGGTAAATTGTTTTATCCTTTTTTTTAGGGATAATCTTATTTTCTGTAATAGCTGTTAAGGAGTCTTTTGAATTATCTGTTTTATCAAAAATAGAAGTTTGCTTTAGATTTGGATAAAAATAAATTACTGCTGTGAAGATTAATGAAAAAAATACAACTAGTGCTGTTATCAGCTTTGAGCGTTTGGAAAAACGACTCTGTTCGGGGTTCATATTTGGGTTATTTTTTAAAATATAAAAGTATGATGCTAATTTTTTATTTTCAAAAATATTTTTGTTAAAATTTATAAAAGATGCTTTTGCAATACCTTAGAACTTTAAAATTGAAAATAAACATTACTAAACTTGTAATTTAAAATAAAAATATTTTTCAAGTGTTGTCAACAATTTGAAATGTTTGCGATAATTTTTAAATGCCATTCAAATTTTGACACTTTTTGTAGTCTGAAATATAAAGTAATTTTTTAAAATGTGGTCATTCGGAGTTCAACGTTTATTCGCCCGTAATCTTTTGTTTGTGCTTTATTGTTTTTCCTAATACATCTTTTTACACTTGTTTATAAAATTTTAATTCATAAAACTTACCTTTGTCTAATGGATAAATTGCGTGATTTAATAGAAAAATATAAGGCAGAAGTAAAAGAAGAAAACCCTGCTTTAGTGGAAGATGTAGAAAATTTTAGAATAAAGTACCTCGGCACAAAGGGTTTAATAAAAACAATAATGGGAGAAATGAAAAATGTGGCTGCTGAAAGTAAAAAGGAAGCTGGACAATTGCTCAATGAATTTAAAATGTTTGTAGAAGAAAAATTTGCAACGTTTGCCTATATCGGTGCTGTAAATGAAAATAAAAATACAACAAATTTAGACCTCACACTCCCAGGCACTCCTACACCTATTGGTACACGACACCCTATTAGCATTGTAAAAAATAAAATAGTAGGTATTTTTAATAAGCTCGGTTTTTCTGTAGCCGAAGGGCCAGAAATTGAAGACGATTTTCATAATTTTTCTGCACTTAATTTACCCGAAAATCACCCTGCTAGAGATATGCAGGATACATTTTATATAGCACAAAACCCTGACTGGTTATTACGTACGCACACTAGTAGCGTACAAATACGAGAAATGCAAAAAGGTAAATTACCACTTCGCATTATATGCCCAGGGCGTGTGTTTAGAAACGAAACAATAAGTGCTAGAGCGCATTGCTTTTTTAACCAAGTAGAAGGGCTATATATTGCAGAAAATGTTTCTTTTGCAGATTTAAAACAAACACTTTATTTCTTTGTAACAGAAATGTTTGGTCAAAATGTAAAAGTCCGTTTCCGCCCTTCATACTTCCCTTTTACAGAGCCAAGTGCAGAAATGGATATTAGCTGCCTTTTATGTAACGGAAAGGGTTGTAATGTTTGTAAAAAAACGGGCTGGGTAGAAATTTTAGGTTGTGGCATGGTACATCCAAAAGTATTAGAAAACTGTGGAATTGATAGCAATAAATATACAGGTTTTGCTTTTGGAATGGGTATAGAAAGAATTACAATGCTTAGTTATCAAATAAAAGATTTAAGACTTTTTAGTGAAAATGATGTGAGGTTTTTAAGACAATTTGAGAGTGCGTAATAATTGTAAAATACTGTTAAAAAAAAACATAATTTGAATATTATTTTTTAATAGATAAAAAATAAAATTGTGTGTTTATAAAACTTAAACTTAATACACTTTAAGTAAAATAAAATTATTTTTTTAACGAAAAACCTACAATGCTGCTCGGTTGTATAGAATGCACTTGCCGCTACAATTGAGTACTGATTAAATAATTTTAATTATTTAAAATTATTTTCAATTATAATTTTGCATGTGCTGCTCAAATAATTATTATTTAATTACTTACATAATTACTACATTTTGTAATGTGGCATAAAAATTGGCTAGTTTTGATTTTAATGAATAAATATTTATTCATTTTTTAACTTACCCAATCAAAAATATAGTAAATGAAGAAATTTAACTTTATGCTAAGCACTATTTTATTATTAGTGCTTTTTAATGCATGCTCAGGGTCTAAAGAAGCCCGAAAAGACAAACAAACTGTAAATGGAACTTGGCAGCTACAAAATGTAACTTCAGAGGGCATTACTGGCAAAATAAAAGCGCAAATTTTAGAAGAAGCAGCTTATGCTTGTTTTGAAAGAAGTATTTGGAAGTTTAACCAAAATACTAATTTAGGTTCTTATGAAATTACTAAAAATAGTGGTGAATGTGTGGGTAAAAAGCAAGACTTTCGTTGGTCTATTTATGAAGAAAAAGGCATGCCTAT
>JAYUJS010000029.1:0-1511 GCA_043765095.1 Ferruginibacter sp. | reverse complement strand
AAATACTGTCTTGCCCATTTTTTATTTTTACCATTTTAGTTACTTGGTTATTTTCATATGTATAATAATGTGCCTCGGTAATACAGCTAGCATAGTCACCAGAGCGAATTGATGAGAAAATAGAACTTATTTGCCCTTTTTTATTATAGCTATATTCTATTTTAGTTACGGATATAGTAGAGCTATCATTTGTTTGTGTTAGCTTCCCATCTGCCGAATATTCTGATAATAATAAAGATGGGGAGGATAAACTAGCTCTAGTAAAAAGTGTTGCTTTCTTATAATTTTTACTAAATTTTTTTTCACAGAAAAACTCTTCACTTTCCTCTCCATTTTCTTCAAAACTTTTAATGCTTATTTTTGTTATTTTATTTTCTTTATAAATTAATAAATCTGCAAGCATTTGTTTATTGCTTATAATATCTTTATAATAATATTGTGATTGTGCAAAAAGGCTGATGCCAAGAAATAAAGAAGATATGATAAATTTTTTCAAAGTATATTTTTTATTGATGGTAAAAATACAATGCTTATTGTACTTATTTTACACTAAGCGCATAAAGTTTATTATTTTTAACAAAATTTATTTGTGAGCCACTTAAAGCAGAGAAAAGAAAAATATTGTTTAAACTGTAATGCAATTACACACGGGCGCTATTGTAGCGTATGTGGGCAAGAAAATTTAGAACCGCAGGAAACAATTGGGCATCTTATAAGACATACATTTAATGACATTACACATTTTGATGGAAAATTCTTTTTTTCGTTAAAATATATTGTTTCAAAACCTGGTTTTTTATCTTCAGAATATATTGCTGGTAGGCGTAAGGCATATTTAGACCCTATAAGATTTTATCTATTCACTTCTTTTTTATTTTTTCTAATACTTTTTTCATTTGTTTTAAGTAATAAAGATGTAAATTTTGTCGATAATAAAAATAACTCATTTTCAAAAAAAGATTCTTTAGAACTTATAAAGGAATTAAAAGAGGAAGGTATTGATACATTCCGAATAAAAAATAAAGTAAAAAATTATATAGACTCAATTGTGATGGCAGAAAACATCGATACTGTAAAAAAGAAAAATACATTACTTCATATAGATAAATTTAGAAATAAAAAAGAATATGATTCGTTGTATAATATAGGAAAAATAAATGATGGATTTATAAAAAGAATATTGATACTTAAAGAATTTCAATTACAAGAAAAATATGGTGATAATAAAGAAAAACAACTAGATGCATTAAAAGAGAATATTATTCACTATATACCACAAGTACTTTTTTTATCTCTACCATTTTTTGCATTGTTACTAAAATTATTATATTTCCGTAGAAAAAAGTACTACTATGTAGCCCACATTATTTTCACTCTTCACTTTTACATTTTTGTTTACATACAAGTTTTACTTATAAGCATATTGGGAAAGTTTGCAAATTTTAAATACCTGTCATGGCTTTTTGATTTAAACATTATTTTAGGCTTTGGTATAATTTATTATTTATACA
>JAYUJS010000028.1:0-11877 GCA_043765095.1 Ferruginibacter sp. | reverse complement strand
AGCCAGAAGATACTTTAAAGGCATATAACGCAGTTAAAGAATTGTATGCATCATTGTCATTAAAAGGAAATGATTACACAGAAGTTGTAGCAAATATTTCTTCTAAATATTACCCATCAAAGTATAGTGATATAGGATTTATTACAGCGTTTTCTTTACCTTATGTTTATGAAAATATTATTTACAATATAAAAGTAGGAGAGGTAAGTAAGCCTTATAAAAATAATAAAGGTTATAATATTTTTAAAGTGTTAGAAGAAAGAAAAGAAGTAGGTAAATGGAAAGTTGCTCAGTTGCTTTTTGCTTTTCCACCAAATGTAGATGATGATACTAAGGCTAAAATAAAAACTAAGGCAGACTCTGTTTATACATTAATAAAAAAAGGTTTACAATTTGCCGATGCAGCTAAAACTTATAGCGACGATCGCCTTACCTACACTAGTGGTGGAGAATTGCCAGAATTTGGTAGTGGGAAATATAAAATAGATTTTGAAAAAAATGTATTTACACTTGCAAAAGATAATGAAATAAGTAAACCATTTGAAACAGTATTTGGATATCACATTGTGAAATTATTAAACCATAGCCCTGCACCTACAAATAAAAATGATGCAGCCTTAATGTATGAGGTAAAACAAAAAGTAAACCAAGATGCAAGAGTGATTGCTGTAAAAGAAAAATTTACAACGGATATTACTGTAAAAACAGGATACAAAAAATTATCAATTGTATCAAATGCAGATTTATATAGGTATGCAGATAGTGTTGTAAAAAAACAAGAAGATACAAACAAAGAAGATTTACCAATAAGTAAAAAGGCTGTTATAAGTTTTAAAGATGGCTCAAAAATAATGGGTGCTGACTGGTTGCAATTTGTAAAGACAAATAAAATAAGTAGCGAACTACAACAAACTGCAACCAATGAAAAAATGTTTAGTGCCTTTGTAGAGCAACAGGTATCTAACTATTACAAAAAACATTTAGAAGATTACAATGTAGATTTTAAATACCAGATGCAAGAATTTAAAGAAGGTAATATGTTATTTGAAATAATGGAAAGAAATGTTTGGAGCAAGGCGGGCAAAGACTCTGCTGGGCTTAGTAATTTTTATAACAGCAATAAAGAAAAATATAAATGGGCAGCAAGTGCAGATGTATTGGTATTTAATTGTGTTGATGATAAAGCCGCTAATGAATCTTTAAAAAATATTAAAGCTGGTATGCAATGGACAACTTTTGCTGAAGCAACTGATAATAAAGTACAAGCAGATAGCGGCAGATACGAGCTAGCACAAATACCTGTAGATCCAGACAACAAAAAGCCTTCAGAAAATACCTATACTAATATTATAAAAAATACAGATGGTACAGCTACTGTTGTTAAATACATTAAATTTTATACAGCAGGCATGCAAAGAAGTTTTAATGAAGCTCGTGGATTAGTTATAAACGATTACCAAACTATACTAGAGCAGCAATGGATAGATGGTTTAAAAACTAAATACCCTGTAAAAATTAAAGAAAATGTTTGGGAGCAAATGGTAAAATAGTTGTTTAAAAATAAATGGTATTAAAATAGTAAGTTGAAAATACGGTTTATCTAAGATAGTGGAATATAAAAAATATTACAAAAAGTAATATATACTATTTTTAAAAAAATTAAAGCTGTCTCAAAATAATGAGGCAGCTTTTTTATTAAGTAATGTGATACTGAATTTTGTTGTAAAAAAATTACCTACATTGGTTTTAGAAACTTCAAATGCTAATTTAATAAATTAATTTTTTTCTAAAAATGCTGTACAATTAAAAAATAAATGGGCATACCAATAGTAATATTTATTGGAAAAGTAACAGCCAATGCCATAGGTAAAAACAAACCAGAGTTTGCTTTAGGTACTGTAATCTACATTGCAGCTGGCACAGCAATGTAGGAAGCACTTGATGCTAGTACTGCTAGCATAAACCTGCTAGATATATCGGTTGTAATTAAAGAACTTAATAATGCAAAAACACATCCATTAACTATTGGTATTATCAATTCAAATAAAAATGGAAACCAACAAAATGAAAAAATAATTTTAATAATTATTTTATCCTTGTATTTGTTTATTCTTTGTGCTGGTTTTCATTTGTACAATATCTACCAAAAATGCAAATGCCATAGAAAAATAAATATACCCTTTGGGTATTTCAAAAAGGAAACCTTCTGCAATGAGTGATACTCCTACCATCATTAAAAAACAAAGTGCCAATATTTTAAAGGAAGGGTGTTTTGTTATAAATTGGCTTATAGGTTTTGATGATATCAACATTATTAAAACGGTAACAACTACTGCGGTATACATTACCCATAGCTGGCTCACCATACCCACTGCAGTTATTATTGAATCTATAGAAAATACAAGGTCAAGTATTATTACCTCAGATAGCAGTTTGCCAAAGTTAGATTTTACATTATTAGTAGTTACTTTTTCTACTTCTGTTTTATGATAAATTTCTTTGGTGCTTTTGTATATTAAAAATAAGCCACCGAGTAATAGTATTATTGCTTTACCTGTAAAATTTTTATCAAATAAAGTAAATAGTGTTTTATCTAACTTTAAAATCCATGTAATAAAAAATAATAAAACCAATCGCATTGCCATTGCCAACCCTATACCCCAATAGCGTAATTTTGCTCTTTGCTGCTCGGGTAATTTATTTGCTAAAATGGATATAAAAATTAAGTTATCAATACCTAATATTATTTCTAAAGCAATTAGTGATAATAAAGGAACAATAGCTTCTATCATAATTTTTTAGTTTATTTTTTTACAGCCCTTTGCAATCTGTCATTTATTGTTTTTCCTAACCCTACTGCTGGCATTTTTTCAGCAATAATTATTTCTGCATCGCTATTATCTAATCTGTGCAGTGCAGCATACAAATTTTTGGTAGCTTCTTTTGTATTGCCCGTTATAGAAAGTATTTCTTGGTGCGTAATACTTTCATTTGTTATTTTATTTTTAAAAACAAGTACACCAATTTTCTTGTTAGATATTGATTGTATCATTTCGCTAACATTTTCTGTAAGGTAAGTTGGTGTACTTGGTGCATAGTGCCTACTAAGCATACCTGGTGCAACTGGGTTACTATTGTTGTTTGTATTTACAATTATTTTTCCCACCACGGCTTCAATATCTTCTACCGATATAGCCCCATGCCGGTATAAAATCGGTTGCTCATTGTCAAAACCTATAATGGTAGATTCTACTCCGTTTTCGCATGAGCCCCCTTGTAATATTATTGATAAGTCATTGCCAAAATAGGTATGCACATGCTCAGCGGTTGTGGGGCTTATGCACCCAAAAGGGTTAGCACTAGGTGCTGCTAATGGAAATGAAAGACTTTCTAACAAAGCCAACGCCACAGGGTGGTTAGGCACTCTAACGGCCACAGTTGTTTTGCCAGCAGTTACAATATCTGGAATGTGTAATTGTTTTTTTAAAACCAATGTAAGAGAGCCAGGCCAAAATGCAGAAGCTAGTTTATAAGCTGCAAGCGGAATATCATTAGCTACATTGTTTAAATATTGAACCGATTTTATATGCACAATTAAAGGGTTGTTAGAGGGCCTTTTTTTTAAAGTAAATATTTTTTGTACCGCCGCTACGCTGTATGCATTGCCAGCTAAGCCATATACTGTTTCTGTAGGCATGGCTATTATTTCATTATTTACTAAAGCGGTAGTGGCTTCGGATATATTATTTGTTATCAAAATTTTTATTTAGATATTACATTCATCAAAAATATTGGCTTTGACATATTATTGAGCTAACATATTTTTAATGTTATTATAAGCCTCAAATATAAATTAAAGTAAATTAATTATAAATAATGTAATTGCTGTGTTTATAACTATCAAAATATTTAGCCTACTTTATAAGATTATTTAAATGCATTGAGCACCCTTGTACCAAAGTGTATTTTTATAAACTTTATTAAGAATTTTTTTAGCAATAGTATCTAACAACAATTATAAATGTATATATACAATTTTGCACTCAAAATATATATCGAAATAAAGCGGTTGCCAACTTTTTTCCAAACCCACACAGTCTTTCAAAATATTGGCAACCCTCTTTATAATAAATGCCCCCATTTATACTCTTTAAATATTTTCTACATCAGCATAACTAAATTCAATTTTTGATTTTATAATCAATCTTTTATTTTTAGCTTCTGCTTCTTCTATAATTTGGTAAAGTTGTTCAACGTTTTCTTTTAGTAAAAGAATTTTTTTTACAGCAAATACATCATCTTTGCCATAACGCTCCTGCGAGCTAAAGTTTTTCATTTGATGAAATTTTATTTTACTGATAAATAAATTTACCAACAATTCTTTTGCTTCATCTGTTGTAAAATTTCCATCAATAAGTGTTAATTCTTTAGTTGCTTTCATTTTTTATTTTTGTTTTATAATAATTTTACTCTCCTTGTCCCAATGAAAACCCAGCTTTGCCATCAAAAGAATAGAGGTTCTCCGTTTTTATAGCTTCTATGTTTTCGTACAATGCAGTGTGTAACAGTTTTATAATATCGATATGTTTTATTTTATATTCATCTACTGGTTTAAAGCGGCAGCGCCAATGGTCAGTACAAAAAGTTTCCCTAAAACCTTCAGGCCATACCTTTATTCCCCTGTTAGTTATCATAGAAAGTTTTATATCGTTGGTTGCTATTTTTTGTAATATGCTTGCAAGTTCATTAGGGTCTAAGCCATCCCAATGCACAAAAATATCTACACCCACCAATGCTTTAACAACAGGCGCCTTTCTTTTGTACTTTGGTAAGTGTAAAGCCGCACTATTAGCATAGTTTACAGGTTTTAGTACCGTTGGTATTTGCCCAAGGTTTGCTATTACCGCATTAGCAAAATCTTTTGTACCTACTTTTTGTTTACTTATTCCTTCTTTAAAAATATCTACCGTGTGTGTACCATCTTCTATGGTTTTAAGCCAAGCATTTTGTATTTTTTCTGCCGCTGCTGTTTGCCCAATATGGTTTAGCATCATTACAGCACCCTGTAAAAGCCCTGATGGATTGGCAATGTTTTTTCCACCAATATCGGGTGCAGTACCATGTATTGCTTCAAACATGGCGCATTCTTCCCCAATGTTAGAAGACCCTGCAAGCCCTACGGAGCCTGTAATTTGGGCAGCTATATCAGAAATAATATCTCCATACAAATTTGCCATTACAATTACATCAAAAACTTCTGGTGTGTCGGCTACCTTTGCTGCACCTATATCTACAATCCAATGCTCATTTTCTATTTCAGGATATTCTTTTGCTATTTCATTAAACACTTCGTGAAACAACCCATCGGTTTGTTTCATAATATTATCTTTAGAAAAACAAGTTACTTTTTTTCTGTTTTGTTGTTTGGCATATTCAAATGCATACCGTACTATTTTTTCACAACCAGGCCTGCTTATTATTTTTATACATTGCACCACTTCATTTGTTTGTTGGTGCTCTATACCTGCATACAAATCTTCTTCATTTTCTCGTACTATTACCAAGTCCATTATTGGGTGTTTAGTGCTTACAAATGGGTGCATGCTCATGCAGGGTCTTACGTTTGCGTATAAGCCAAGAAATTTTCTGGTGGTTACATTTAAGCTTTTATAGCCTCCACCTTGTGGCGTAGTAACGGGTGCTTTTAAAAATATTTTGTTTCGTCTTATTACATCCCAAGCTTCTGCTGCTATGCCAGATTTATTGCCAGATAAATATACTTTTTCGCCAATTTCTACCTCATCAATTTCAATTTGTGCACCAGCTGCCATCAATATTTCTAAAGTGGCTTGCATTATTTCTGGCCCAATTCCGTCTCCCTTCGCTATGGTTATTCTTGTCATTTATATGTTTAATAATAAGTTACAAAAGTGATTGTTTCTTTTCATTAGTATTTATTTATCTTTATAATATTATACATAAAGTTATTTTATGAATTACACCTTAAATCAATTGCAAATTTTTTTAAAAATTGTACAAACAAAAAGTGTAACCAAAGCTGCTGAGGAATTAAACCTTACCCAACCAGCGGTTTCTATACAGTTAAAAAATTTTCAAAATTATTTTGAAATTAGGCTCACAGAAGTGGTTGGTAGAAAAATTTATATTACAGATTTTGGGCACGAAATAGCTACTGTTGCAGAAAATATTATTAACCAAGTGCATGCCATAGATTATAAAACGCTTGCACACAAAGGCCAGCTTACTGGAAGGCTAAAAATATCTGTAGTATCTACAGGCAAGTACGTAATGCCCTATTTTTTGGCAGACTTTATGAAAGTAAATGCAGGTGTGGAGTTGTTAATGAACGTAACCAACAAAAGTAAAGTGGTAGAAAGTTTAGAAAAAAATGAAGTAGATTTTGCACTCGTTTCTATTTTGCCAACAAACTTAAATACAGAAAAACTTGGCTTGCTACAAAACAAATTGTATGTAATAGCAAATATGGAGGAGGTTTATAAAAACAAAACATACAACAAAAATATTTTTGAAACACTGGCATTAATTTATAGGGAAGAGGGCTCTGGTACAAGGCAAATAATGGAAAATTTTATACAAAATAATAATTTGCCTGTAAGAAAAAAAATGGAACTTACCTCTAACGAAGCAGTAAAACAAGCAGTACTAGCAGGACTTGGCTGCTCTATTATGCCACTTATTGGTATTAAAAATGAATTGCAAAGTAAGCAGTTACAAATTATTCCAGTAATAGGTTTTCCTATAAAATCTACTTGGAATCTTATTTGGATGAAAGGAAAAAATGCATCGCCTATTTCATTGGCATTTTTAAATTATCTAAAAAAAGAGAAAGGAAATATTATTAAAAATAGGTTTGATTGGTTTGAAAAATATTGATGTTATACCCAATCATGTTCTTTTATTTTCATAGATGTATAATAAAACACATCATGTATCAAATTATTTATGCTTTAGTATATTTTATAATACAATTTACTAAAAAAATTTAGCTTTTTAATTTCATAAAAACTGCTATTGCTGTATATTTGTAAGCACATGATAAAATTAGTAGCTGCAACATTATTTATAATTTTTTTAAGTACAACAACAGCTAGTTTGTTACAACAATTTTCTTTTTGTAAAGCAGGTGTTGAAATCGTAGATATTGATGACACTGAAGATGATGCAATAAAAAGTTTTTTTATTGCAAAATTGAAACTTAATTCAATAGAATATTCTTTCTTAAAAGAACTTTATACCCCAATAAAGTATTATAACCATCGGTTTTATAAATATCCTTATCCTTTTTGTTTAAAAAATATAATCCCTCCAGAGTTAAGTTAAGTACACTATTTTTTTAAGTTGTTTTTTTAATAAACAACTATGTTATTTCATGTATAAATTTAACTTATGAAGAAGAATATTTTTGCTACTGCAAAGAGCGATTTGTCGTCTGGCTTAGTAGTTTTTTTAGTTGCATTACCACTATGTTTGGGTATTGCGTCTGCAAGCGGGGCACCATTTTTTAGTGGTATCATTTCAGGTATTGTAGGCGGTATTGTGGTGGCTTGTTTAAGCAATTCGTCGCTAAGTGTAAGTGGGCCAGCTGCAGGCTTAGCTTCGCTTGTTTTCGGTGCTATTATAGCTATTGGTAATTTTGAGTTGTTTTTATGTGCTGTGCTTATTGCTGGTATTTTACAAGTTTTACTTGGTGTAGCTAAGCTAGGTGGCATAGCAAATTATATACCGAGTAGTGTTATAAAAGGTATGCTTACTAGCATAGGCATTTTAATTATTGCAAAACAAATACCCAAAGCCTTTGGCTATGATAGAGATGAGCAGGGCAACCTTACAGAATTATTTCCTTTTGGCAATGAGGATATGCATGAATTATTGCAACCGCTAAACCATATAGAAGTGGGTGTAATTATAATTTGTATCGTATCAATTATTGTTATGCTTGCATGGGATAATCCTATAATAAAAAAGAAATTACCCTTTATACCTGGGGCTTTGGTGGCGGTAATTATAGCTATTGGTATAAACCAAATATGGCTTGCAACCGGTAGTAAGTTGGCATTAGAAGAAGACCATTTAGTAAAGCTACCAGTAGCTAGTAACGTAAATGATTTTTTTAAATTTTTCACATTACCAAATTTTAATGGTTTCCTAAATAGTAAAGTAATTATGTACGGTATTTTTATTGCCGTCATTGCCTCTTTAGAAACATTACTTAGCATAGAAGCGGTAGATAATTTAGATTCGGAAAGAAGGGTTACCAATACCAACAAGGAATTATTTGCACAGGGTGTTGGAAATATTATATCAGGATTAATTGGCGGATTACCCATTACTAGCGTTATTGTAAGAAGTAGTGCTAATGTAAACTCTGGTGCTAAATCAAAAATGTCAGCAATTTTTCATGGGTTGTTTTTATTGCTTTGTGTAGTGCTAATACCAAATTTATTAAATAAAATTCCGCTTTCTGCTTTGGCAGCTATTTTAATATTAACTGGTTATAAATTAGCTAAACCTGCTGTATTTACACAAATGTTTAAAAATGGTAAATATCAGTATATACCATTTTTAGTAACTGTTATTTTTATAATATCTATTGATTTGTTTGGCTTTCCACATTTACTAAAAGGAAAGGGTTTAATAATTGGTGTAATAGCAGGGCTTGTTGCAGCTATTGGAGCTTTACTGCATGGCAATCTTAAAAATTCCTACTATTTTCACAAAGAAGAAAATGAAAATACACACGCTATTAATATTGATTTAGCAGAAGAAGTTTCATTTCTAAACAAGGCTTCTATTAGAGAAACACTTGACAATATTCCTGAAAATGCAGTTATTACCGTCAATGCTTCTAAAACTAAATATATTGATTTTGATGTGCTAGAATTAATAAAAGAATTTAAAGATATAAAAGCTCCATTAAAAAAAATAAATTGTACTTTGTTGGGTTTTAGTGAAGAGTACAAAATAGCAAATAGCACCCATATTTAACCAACCTGTTTAAGAACTTTAAATTATAAAAAATGAAAACGTTTGACAAAGAATTACAAAAAAATATTACTCCCCGCAGTGCACTACAAATTCTAAAAAATGGTAATGACCGTTTTATAAACAATATAAGAGAACATAAAAATTTATTAGAACAAGTAAATGAAACGAGTGTTGGGCAGTACCCGTTTGCCACAATTTTAAGTTGTATAGATAGTAGAACATCTGCAGAGCTTATTTTTGACCAAGGATTAGGAGATGTGTTTAGTATACGCATAGCTGGTAATGTTGTAAACACAGATATACTAGGCAGTATGGAATTTGCTTGCAAAGTTGCAGGTTCAAAATTAATATTGGTACTTGGGCATACAAAATGTGGTGCAATAAAAGGTGCTTGCGACCATGTAGAAATGGGTAACCTCACAGTACTGCTTTCTAAAATACAGCCAGCAGTATTTAGAGAAAATAAAACTAGTACTGATAGAACCTCGGGAAATAAAGAATTTGTAGAGAACGTAGCAGAAATAAATGTTAAAATGTCTATGAAGAGTATTGTAGAGCGAAGCTATGTATTAGCACAAATGCTAGAGCAAGGTGAAATTGCAATCATTGGCGCAATGTATGATGTGGAAACTGGAAAAGTAGAATTTTATAAAGACATAGAATATATTAAAGATAAAGAAAATCCTAACTTTAGTCTTGCTAGTTTAAAGTAGTTCAATATTATTTTAATATTTAGAATGTAATAATTTTAATAATACAACTACTAATACTTGTAAAATAATTGACACTATTATTATAAAAAATATTTGTATGAATTTCAATAAAAATGCCAGTAAAGAAAATGTTTTTGAACAAGTAAAAATATTTATACAAGAAAAAAATATTCACATATCATCAGAAGATACCAATAGACCTTGGGGTGGCTTTTTGGTGTTGGATGAAGCCGATGCTGATAAATTTATTGCAGCATTTTTTCCCCACCTTACAAAAGAAATTTTAAACATTAGTGGTAAGCTTAGCCCAAAAATTTTAATGGTAGCTCCGCTAAAAAGATTGAGCTGGCAGTACCACCGCCGCCGTGCAGAAATATGGAAATTAATAGCTGGTGAAGCTGCTGTAGTTACAAGTGATAGTGATGAAGAAAATGAAATTATTCGCTTACAAAAAGACGATATTATTGAATTAAAAAAAGGGGAAAGACATAGACTGGTAGGAGAAGAAAATTGGGGTATTATAGCAGAAATTTGGAGACACACAGATGCCAGTAACCCAAGTGATGAAGATGATATTGTGAGGCTGCAAGATGATTTTGGGAGGTAGCGATTTTCTATTTTGCCACAGATGCTCAGTTGGGTTAGTATTTAGTGCTTTATTTATTTGTTACTGTCTTTACCAACTAGTTTGAGCCTACTGCAAAAATTTTCGGCTGGTACGGATACCAACCGATAAAATTGATAGTATTTACAAATCCAATACCCTTGTAGTTCGTTCTCTCACTGCTTTACAAAGCACAGCATTATCAGATAATTTTTGCCCATACGAAGGTATCATTACTTTTAATGCTGTTTGCCATTCTGCCGTTTCAATTTGCACAGGAAAGCATTTTTTTAGCACATTTATCATTACAGATACAGAGGTAGATGCACCAGGCGATGCACCTAGCAATGCTGCCAATGAACCATCGGCAGCAGCTACTATTTCCGTACCAAATTCTAAAACACCCCCTTCTCTTTCGTCTTTCTTTATAACCTGTACACGCTGCCCAGCTATCGCTAATTCCCAATCTTCGCTTTTTGCTTCCGGCAAATATTCTCTCAATGCCTCTATTCTATCTTCCTGCGATTGTGCTACTTGTTTTATTAAATATTTTGTAAGGTCAAGGTTGTGCCAGCCTGCAGAAAGCATGGGTAAAATATTATCAAACTCAATGCTCAATGGCAAATCCATATAAGAACCATTTTTTAAAAACTTAGTACTAAAGCCAGCAAAGGGCCCAAAAAGCAAAGCTTTCTCTTTTCCAATCATACGAGTATCTAAATGTGGTACACTCATGGGTGGTGCACCTACACTAGCTTTACCATATACTTTTGCTGCATGCCTTTCTATAACCTGTTTGTTAGTACAACGCAGCCACTGCCCACTTATAGGAAACCCTCCATACCCTTCCGCTTCTTCTATATCAGATTTTTCTAATAGCCTAAGTGCCGCACCACCTGCTCCTATAAATACAAAATTGGTATGTATTTTTCTATTGTTACCACTTAATAAATCTTTTACTTTTATTTCCCAACTACCATCATTTTCTTTTTCAATATCTCTTACTTCAGTATTCAAAAAAAGTTCTACTCCATCTTGCTCCTTTAAGTGTTGTATCATGGCTCTTGTAAGTACACCAAAATCTATATCTGTACCCAAGTCCATTTTTGTAGCAGCACAAATTTCTTTGTCATCTCTACCTTCCATTACAAGTGGTATCCATTTTTTTATTACTTCAAAGTCGTTGGAAAATTGCATCCCTTCAAACAATACGTTTTCAGTAAGTGCATCGTATCTTTTCTTAAGATAGTCTACATTTTCACTACCCCATACAAAACTTACATGTGGTATATGATTTATAAATTCTTTGGGGTCGCTAAAATATTTTTGTTCTACCAAGTAGCTCCAAAATTGCTTACTAGTTTCAAATTGTGCTGCTATTTGTAATGCTTTGGAAATATCAATTGTACCATCTTCTTTTTGTGGGGTATAATTTAATTCGCAAAAAGCAGAATGCCCTGTGCCTGCATTATTCCATGCATCAGAGCTTTCGGCAGCCACTTCTGGCAGTCGTTCAAAAATGGCAATGGTTAT
>JAYUJS010000027.1:0-1514 GCA_043765095.1 Ferruginibacter sp. | reverse complement strand
TTTAATGTAACCATATCTTTCTAACTCTATTAAATACCTTTTTAAATTGCTTGGGTTTAAACGTAATTCTTGCCTTATATTTTTTGCTGTAAAACTTGTATTACCTTTTTCTTTTAACTGCTCTAAAAAACTTCTTGCTGCCTGTGTTAGTTCATCACTCTTGCTAAACAAAACGTCCTTCAATAAATTAAATGCTGCTTCAATATCTTCAATCGTTGTTTCAATATATGTTTGATTGTTGCTATCTTTTTTTACTTCTCTTTGGTATTGATGATAAAATGTTACAGCTTCTATAAAACCTAATAATAAAGTCATAGTACGCCTTGGTTTAAAAACCTGCTCTGGTAATGCCATATATTTTGCAAAAGGATTTATAATGTTGATAGGCATTAAAACTCGTTGTATATTTTTAAATAATTCTTTATACTTTTTTTCTCTTTCTTTGTTGATTTCTCCACCGCTTAATTTAGTTTGGTACTCGTTTATTTTTTTATCCTGTTCCCTGCTTTGGTCGGTATATAAAAGAATACAGCGGTTTGCATTGTCTTCATATATTTTTTCTTTGGTAGTGCAACCGCTTACACTTACTGGGCCTTCTACGGCTAAGGTTATCGTTTTTAAATTCCCTTTGCTGTCTTTTAAGGTTACTGTTTTGGTTATTTTTCTTTTGGTTTGTAATTCCCTTAATGGATAAAATACCGTCATTGCTCCGTCTAAATCTTCTATTAAAATCAATTTGTTTTTTAACTCGTCTTGCTTAAAATAATACAAAGCATTTTCGGTTATTTGGGTAATTTCTATTTTATCTTCTGTGGGTATCAGTTCGCTTATTCTTTCTTGCAAATAAGTTTTACCGCTGCCACTACTTCCTAAAAACATAATGTGTAGTGGTACGTTTTGTTTTCTTGTACAATACACTAAGTAAGCAATCATACTATTACTTGCCTCGCCTACAATGCCCGTTAATGCTATCATTTCGGCGGTTCGGTGCAATAGGTTGGGTTTCTTTAATTCGTTTACTGCTGCTGCTCTTTGGGCTGCTGTAATCTCAAAATCCTTTTTTTCTTTGGGTTGTAAGGCTTCTATTTTTTTGATACGATAGCTTTCTAATTCTGTAATTAAATTGATAAATGTATTGGTTGTTTGCTGTGTGCCTACTTCTAAATTTTCTGCAATGCTGCTTATCGTTTGTTCTCTTTGGGCTTGGTTGTATAAATTTAAACTGTACCAACTAAGCCCCCCCACCCCCCGAAGGGGGGATTTACCGCACACTTTTAATGTAACCTTCATGCAGTCTAAGCCTGTGATTTTTACACCACCTAATACTTCAATATACAATTCGCAATTATCATAAATTAATAACTCTGCATTTTGGGTTATGAGTTTGCTTTGTTGTACTGCAGGGATTATTTTTTCATTTTTATTTTCAATTGAAAATAAAAATTTGGTTCGGTGTTCTATCAAGTTTTGTAACACACTTGCATCATCATGGCTTTGCAATAAACTGTTTATGT
>JAYUJS010000026.1:0-4097 GCA_043765095.1 Ferruginibacter sp. | reverse complement strand
CCCGTAGCCTTGGTAGTAATCTTACAAACTCATTATATATTTTAGATGAACCATCTATTGGTTTGCATAGTAGAGATACAAAAAATTTAATAGTGGTATTAAAAGAACTGCGTGACCTTGGAAATACAGTAGTGGTAGTAGAGCATGATGAAATGATGATGCGTGAAGCAGACTATATTATTGATATGGGGCCGCTTGCAAGCCACTTGGGCGGAGAAGTAATTGCAGTGGGAGATTATGATGAATTGATTGAAAATGAAAAAAGTTTAACAGGTAAATACCTTAGTGGTAAATTAACCATTGATGCACCAAAAACTTTGCGTAATTGGAATAGAAGTATTAAAATAGAAGGAGCAAAACAAAATAATTTAAAAGATGTAACGGTAGAATTTCCGCTGAATGTATTGTGTGCGGTAAGTGGTGTGAGTGGTAGTGGAAAAACAACTTTGGTAAAACAAATACTGTACCCTGCTTTGCAAAAAATAAAAGGTGAAGTATCTGATAAGCCGGGCTTGTACAGAAAAATAAGTGGAGATATAGATTATGTTAGTCGCATAGAAATGGTGGACCAAAACCCGATTGGTAAAAGTAGCAGAAGTAACCCTGTAACTTACATAAAAGCTTATGATGAAATAAGGGAGTTGTTTTCCAAACAACCGCTTTCAAAAATAAGAGGGTTTATGCCAAAGCACTTTTCGTTTAATGTAGATGCTGGCAGGTGCGATGCATGCAAGGGCGAAGGAGAGCAATTGGTAGAAATGCAGTTTTTGGCAGATGTACACCTTGTATGTGATGTGTGCAATGGAAAACGTTTTAAAGAAGAAGTGCTAGAAGTTATGTACAAAGAAAAAAGTATTCATGATGTGTTGGAGATGAGTGTAGATGAGGCGATAGATTTTTTTGGTTCAGGTAATGAAGTAGCAAAAGGAAAAAAAGATTCTGATGGAGATGATGTAGCAAAAAAAATACAACCACTGAGTGATGTTGGTTTGGGCTATGTAAAATTGGGGCAATCATCAAACACACTTAGCGGCGGTGAAGCACAGCGAGTAAAGCTAGCCTCTTTTTTAGGCAAAGGAAAAGCGCAAGGTCACATACTATTTATTTTTGATGAACCTACCACTGGGCTTCATTTTCATGATATAAAAAAATTATTGGCTTCCTTTAACGCATTGGTAGAGCAAGGGCATTCTATTATTGTAATAGAACACAATACCGATGTAATAAAAAGTTGCGATTGGGTTATTGACCTTGGGCCAGAAGCAGGAGACTTGGGCGGAAACCTAGTTTATGCAGGCAAACCTATGGAAATGAAGAAAGTAAAGGAGAGTAATACAGGGAGGTTTTTGTAATTAATTTAAAATTTTCCAAATTATTTGTTTTGTAACAATACCTACAAGCAATAGAATAAATTCTACAAAAAATACCCTATTTAGGGTATTGTGTATTAACAAACAAAACATTAGTTTTGGTTTTTACAATGTATCAACAGATTAATAATATTAAAGTTTAGAATTTTTTAATTTAACATACTAGAAACTATAAACTTTAAAATATTTTTTATAAAAAAAGTAAAAAATAATTTTTTAATGAGCAACAATATTTTGAAGAGTAATTCGTTTCCAAACTTAATTATCCGATTGCTAACAAAAAAAAGCCTTATACTAAATATTTATAATAAGCAAAAAATTTATTTGTAATTTTATGTCTGTAACAATTGTTTAACAGAAATACACTATTTAACTTAATATTTTTTAAAAATTAGGATATTGAGTTAATATAAATATTTTAAATGCAAAGATTTATAGAGGAATAGTGTTAAAAAATTACGACTTTGATTAATCAAACAGATAAATACGAACAAAAAATAAAAAATAATTATGTTTAAACAAATAAAAACAACGGCTACAGCCATGCTATTTTTAGTAAGCGCTGCTAATGCACAACTTACTATAAGTAGTGGTGCTGTTTTTAATATACAAACTGGTGCGTTGGTTACAGTACAGGGTGATGTATTAAGCAATGCGGACATTACTGGGGCTGGCAAAGTAGTGTTAAAAGGGAGTGCGAACCAAAATGTAAATATGAATGGCTTTACCATACCAAATTTAGAAATGGATAATGCTGCAAATGCCACACTTACTGGCAATGCTAAAATAGGAAGTTCAATACTTTTTACCAATGGTAAAATATTAATAGGAGCTAGTAATGCTACAATTGCAAGTGATGCAACTACAACTGGTGCTGCATCTACAAGATATTTTGAAACAAATGGAATAGGTGAAGTAAGAAAAACAATGGATGGTATAGGGTCAAATGCCAATGGTTTTATTTTTCCCGTAGGAAGTAATAATCAATACAGGCCAGTGTCTATGGCTGTGACAGGTGCTACTTATGCCTCGTCGCCTTACGTTGGAGTTAGAAATGTAAGTTTAGCTGCACCTACAAAACCGATTAGCATTGCTTCTTATATAGAAACACATTGGCCTGTAAGCAAAAGCGCTATAATTACAGGTAATGTAGTTCTTACTGGTAGTTATGTAGACCCAACTGATGTAGTAGTAGGTGTGGAGGCTAATTTAAAAGGATATTATTATAATGGTACAGATTGGAGTTCTACAACAGGTAATAATAATTCTGTAACAAATACAGTTGGAAATATAATAACTGCAAATAATGGAATATTATATGGTATGAATAAATATGTATTAGTAAATGCAAAAGCATTGCTCCAAGGGCCATATGATGCTTCAACTGGTTTAATGTCAGAAGGTTTAAGAACAGGTACAGGGGGTATTAAAATACCATTTAACGAGCCTTACAGAACAGCAACGTATAATGATGGTTTCATACACTTTAATAATAGTATTTTAGAGTCTACTACTACAGGTGTATTGGGTTCTCAAGCAAGTGTAAACGATAACATTGTTGATTGGGTATACCTAGAACTTAGGAATAATACAACTGGTGTGGGCTCTGTTATACAAACTCGTAGTGGATTACTAAAAAGAAATGGTAATATTGTTGATGTAGATGGCATAAGCCCGATTACTTTTAACAACATTCCCGATGCTCAGTATACTATTGCTGTTAGACATAGAAATCATTTGGGTTTAGCAACTGATATTACTGCAAATAGACAAAGTTTAACAGAGGATAAATTAGCTTCCCCTATTATTGATTTTAGAACATTTACAGATGCTAATTTGTTTGGAACATCTACAGCATTTGTAACAACTACAAATAGTGCAAGTGCAGTTATTCTTCCAAATGCTACAGTTAATTTAATGTGGGCAGGCGATGCAGACCATAATTTAAAAGTGAAATATTCTGGTTCATCATCTGATTTGCCAACAGTACTAGCAAATGTAACTTTTGCTCAAGGTAATCCATCATTACCATCTTATAGTTATAACTCTGGTTTTGGATATTGGAAAGGGGATATTAATTTAGATGGAAAAGTAAAATACTCTGGAAGTTCAAACGATGTACAAGTAATTTTAAACACAATTCTAACTAATCCACCAAACACAGCTTCGTCATATAGTTACAACAGCTTCTTACAACAACTTCCTTAAATTTGTATAAAAATAAAAATATATGAAAAAATTAATAGTTAGCAATTTTATTTTGATGGTCATGTTTTGTACATCGTTTGCACAGACAATTACATATAAAGTTGTATATAATAGTGTATCTGACAAATTTGAAGCGTATGTAACTTCATCTGTAGTTGTTACCACTCCGAGTATTGGTAATTCATCTTTCCCAATCATGCTTGAACCTGGCGTTAATACTGCATCTTGTGTAGTAAGTGGTCCATTTGTTGGAGGAACATGGGGATACAATGATAACGGAACTTACCCATCAAATGACCCTAATTTTCCAAATCATAAATTCATACTTTTTACAACACTTGGTGCAAATGCACCAACATTACCTGCTGATATTCCTGTAAAGCTATTTGAATTTAGTTTCGCTGCAACTTCTCCTAACTGTGTAGCAAAAAATTTGAGGGTAATTAGATATCTTCCTGTAGATATCTTACCTGTTGACCCTACTTATGACGTAACACCTTTTTTATATTATAGCGGCGT
>JAYUJS010000025.1:0-1516 GCA_043765095.1 Ferruginibacter sp. | reverse complement strand
TTGGGTTTCATAGCAACGATGCTAGAGTAATATTAGCAGATTCTGTAAAAAATATTTTACCAAAAGTATATGGTACAGATATTGGAATTACATTAAAGCCAATTAAAAATTTATTTATAAAAACTATATTTTGGCATTTATTTTCGGAGCAAGAATTTGTTTACGTGGGTGATGCAGGAGTTGTGGAAGCAAGTGGAAAATCGAGAAGGATTGGGGTTGACTTTATTACAAGATACCAAGCTACAAAATGGTTATTTACCGATATTGATATTAGCCTAGCAAAACCAAGAGCAGTAGAAAAAAGTAAAGGTGAAAATTATATTCCACTAGCACCTACATTTACAAGTATTGGTGGACTTACTGCAAAATTAGATAATAAATTAAGTGCATCACTTCGTTATCGTTTTATGGGAGATAGAGCCGCTAACGAAGATTATAGCCTTACAGCAAAAGGATATTTTTTGTTAGACGTTGTTGCAAATTATAAATTTAAAAAACTAGACTTTAGCATAACAGCAGAAAATATTTTAAACAAAAAATGGAAAGAAGCACAATTTGAAACTACAACAAGATTGCAAAATGAAACTGATACAGTAACCGAAATACATTTTACACCAGGCAGTCCATTTTTTATAAAAGCAGGATTAGCAATTAGCTTTTAATTAATAATAATATTTTAAAAATCTTTGTGAAAAACAATAACCAAAAATATAAATTTATAGGATTTAGTATTTTACTTTTTCTAATTAGCAATTCACTACTTGCACATGATGTAGTTGGCGAATTAGAAAAAATGAGTAAAACTGATGCTGCAATTTTGTATTTGCAACTTGGGTTTAAACATATTATTCCACTTGGGCTAGACCATATTTTATTTATACTAAGCCTATGTTTAATAACGCCAAAATTAAAGCCAGTTTTGTATCAAGCAACAGCATTTACCATTGCACATTCTATTACACTTGGGCTTGCAATGTTTAAAATTATTACTCCTTCGGCAGCAATTGTAGAACCAATTATTGCTATTTCCATTGCTTACGTTGCTTTCGAAAATATTTTTTCTCCAACCTTTAAAAAATCTAGATTAGCCATTGTATTTTTATTTGGCTTAATACACGGTTTAGGTTTTGCAAATGCACTTGGGCAACTTGGCTTACCAGAAAAATCTTATTTTACATCTCTAATTATGTTTAATGTGGGTGTAGAACTTGCACAAGTTTCCATAATAATAATTACATGGTTTTCATTAATAAAATGGTTTGGGCAAAAAAAATGGTATCGTAATAAAGTTGTAATACCGATTTCAATCTTAATTGCTGCGACTGCAATGTACTGGGTTGTAGAAAGAATATTTTTTATTTAAAAGGGACTTTTAAACTTTTTGATTGTACAAATCGTTTATAAAGAAAATCAACTGTATGAAAAATTTTCTCATTGCCATTGCAATTTTTTTTAGTTTAAATGCTTGTAAAAATAATACTGCAATTATAAATGCAACAGAAATAGAAAGCCTAAT
>JAYUJS010000024.1:0-11937 GCA_043765095.1 Ferruginibacter sp. | reverse complement strand
TAGCTTATCTAATATTTGTTTATCAAAAATAAAAATAGGTAATAATGGTAATTCATTTTGCAATGCATAAAAAAGTGCAATATTATCCTCTAATCTTAAATCTCGTCTAAACCAAAATATATTTACTTTCATAATAAACAAAATTTTTAATTTTTAAATCAATATAATTATAGATGTATTTAAAATTGTCGTAAGGGTCGCCAAATTTTTTAAATATTTATATTTAAAAAAATATTGACTTTGGTTGGCAACCGCTTATTTTAAGTGAGAAAATTTTAAATGTATCCTTATTTTATATCCTTTTTAAGATATGTAATCACCAAAATACTTCTCTTTCTTTTCTCATCAATTCATCTACAATTTTACAAACTATTTCGTTACTATAGTTTTTATCTTCCAAGGCACCAACCCATCTTAAATTATATATTGAATTGCTTAAAAATATTTCGTTAGCAGTTAGCAAATCTGCTTTTTTAACAATGCATTCATTTACGCTAAAACCAAGTAAGCGTATTTTTTCTATTAAAAATTTACGCATTACACCAGCTACACATCCTTGTGCAAGTGAAGGTGTATAAAGTGCATTGTTTTTTATATAAAAAATATTTGCAATTGTACTATCACATACATTGCCTTCGTTATTTAAAATTATAGCATCATTGCATTTGTTTTCTTTAGCATACAATGCGCCCATAAAGTAGGGTAAATAATTATTGGTTTTGCAATTGCTAAAAGTATCTATACTTTTTTTGGCAGCCTCATAAAAACATAATTGTAAGCCATTGCTATTAAGTAGTGTATTATCTTCTGGCAGTGCTATTGCTTCTATAATGTAATTTGGAGTGTGGTTTTTAGCATCATATATTCCACCTTCTCCTCTTATTATTGTTAGCCTTACTCTTGCAGTAGTTAGTTTGTTTTTTGCCGCTAATGCATGTATTTCTGCTTCTAATTTTTCAGGGCTAAATAATTTTGGTATTTCAAATTTTAATAATTGCATACCCTTCCAAAGTCGAGCAAAATGCTCATCATTTAAAATTAGATTGTTATTTTTAAATTTAATAGTTTCAAACAAACCATCGCCATAGCGTAAGCCACGGTTTTGAGCGTTAACAATTATTTCTTTTGCTTCTAATATTTTTCCGTTATAATTTATATAATTCATTGATTTAAAAAAAATCTCCCAAGTTTTTGGAAGATAAATTTAAGTAAAATTTTGTAAAAATAAATATACTATTCTTCTATTATTTTATGTTTTACTGCATACATTATAAGCCCAGCTGTGCTTTTAGCACCTGTCTTTACTTTTAATTTATCTCTAAGTGCTTCCACAGTTCGTGGGCTTAGCTCCACCATATCTGCTATTTCTTTAGTGTTTTTTTCTTCGCACATTAGTCGCAAAATCATAATTTCTTTTTCATTTAGCTGCACATCTGTTGGCAGTAGTTGCGAAGACAACTGTATGTTTCTCTGCTTTAAATTTGTAAGCAAGGCCTTATTGGTAAGGTCGTTAAAATAATACTCGTCAGTATGGCAAGTTTTTATTGCTTCATATATAATTTCACTATCGCTTATTTTAGATAAATAACTATTGGCTCCAATCTCCATCAACTTTGTTATCATTGTATGGTCATCTAGCATGGTTAGCATTATAACCTTAGCTTGTGGACATACTTTTCTTATTTCTGGTAATGCATCTATACCATCCATTACTGGCATTTGTATATCTAATAAAATAACATCTGCTGGTAATGATTTAAGAAGGTTTATTAAATGCATACCATTATCAGCCTCGCCTATTATTTTTATATCTGTTTTTTGGCTTAGTGCTGTTTTTACTCCTGCTCTATAAAGCACATGGTCGTCAGCTATTATTACGGTTATTGGTTTTGTAAGTTCTTGTGTCATGATTAATATACGTAAAAGTATACTTTTTTTAAGTAAGTTTACTATAGTTAAACGTTAGCATACTAAAAATAGTATGCACGTAAATAAATTGCTTACAAATACAAAAAATGTAACAATATTGTTAGCAAATGTTACTATAATATCACATCAAGTAAATTTAATTTTAATTATCTTAATAATAAAAAGGAATCTTTTTTTGTTATAGTTTCACCCTTTTCGCATAAGGCCTCAATCATATATACATAAGCTCCTGAGGGCTGGTATTCTCCATTAAACTTACCATCCCACCCTAGTAATTTTTCATTTGGTTTAATGTTTTTTGCATCAAAAAGTAATTGCCCATATCTATTAAAAATCATAAATCTTGATACAGTTTTTATACCTCTTGTTAATGGATAATATCTATTGTTATTTATGAGTGATTTTGGGGTAAATGCAGATGGCATAAATAGATTTGCATATCTACATTCTATAAAAATATTAATCGTGTCACTAGCTACACAATCTTCATTACTGGTAGCTTTTATAATAAATGTTTGAGACTCTATAGCTATCCCATTGGGATTTGGGCAATCTGCACAACTTAGACTGGCAGACGGTTTCCACAAATAAGATACCACATTACTACTGTAAGTAGGGGTTATAGTAAAGGGCGTATTGTATGAATAGGTTTTGTCTGCACCAGCATTTACAATTGGTAGTAATTTAACAACAATATTTATTGCAGTATCACTAGTAAAGCATCCAACAGAATCAACTAAACTTACTTTATAAATAATATTACTTGTAACTGTAATCAATGGATTATAAACTGTATTATCGGATAAGCCAATACTAGGCGACCACAAAATTATTTTACCCAGTGGGCTTACATTTATACGTGCAGTATCATTTTTGCAAACCATTATAGGATCTTTGATTGGTGTAGCTTTAAATGGGGCAAATACTTTTACTATACTACTATCTACTATTTTACAACCAGTACTATTTACCGCTGTTGCATAAAATATTGTTGTGGAACTTGGGTTTCCTACAATAGTATCGCATGTTGTACACGATACAAGTGCAGTAGGGCTCCAAGAAAGTGTATCGCTGTGAAATGCTATTAATGTATCTTTTTTTCCTTGACATAATGTATCCATTCTTGGAAAAACTCGTAAAAAAGGGGATGTTTTTATAGCTATAGTTTTAAATAAACTATCTACACAACCATTTTTATCTTTTGCAAATAATTTAATACTATAAGTACCACCAACTGGATAGCTATAATTTTGTGGTTGATAAATAGTATCATAATTGCTTATAATACCATAGTTCCAATACCATAGTTTTACAGTATCTATAGCTAGGTACGGTATAGATGTGTTATTTATTAATAGATTATTTTTTGCACAAAAACTTGAGGGTATTGCATAACTTAAGTTTGGGCCACGTACAGAAATTTTATGATTTAAATTTAAAGTATCTGCACAATATTGTGAACCGTTATTTATTACTATATAATTATTTACAAAATCACCAAAGACACTAGCAGCAACTGTATATGGGTTTGTACTATTGGTTGTACTTAGCCCTATAACCTCCCATTTATAAGTAACACCAGTATTTATATAATTATTAGGGATGGTAAAAGTTGTATTACTATTTCTACACAAAAAAGTATCGATATTTGTAAATGAAGGGTTAGCAGTAAATATTGTAATTGGCAAAGAATCTCTACAACCTGTAATATTATCAGAAACAACAAGGCTTGTGATGTATGCTCCTACAGCAGGATAAGAATGTGCTGGTACGTTAGTTGTAAATACATCAGCACTACCATCTCCAAAGCTCCATTGCTTAGTACTTTGGTTGCCTTGAGATGTATTTGTAAAAGAAAAAGTTTTTTTATTACTGCATGTATTGGTGTAAGTAAACCCAGCAATAACACCTACAATATCTACTGTAATAATTTTGGTAACACCTACACAATCATTAAAATAAGGCGTTACTGTAATAGTTTTGTTACCTAGTGTTGCAAATTTATGAGTAGTTACTGTATCTGTTATTGTTTCAATTGTACCATCACCATAATCCCATTTATATTCGTTTGCATATTTTGCTTTGCCTACAAGCGTAGTAGTTTCATTACCACAGTAAATATTTTTTTTAGGATAAGCAACTGCATTTATTGGGGGTATACCAAATGAAATTTTTGGAAAAGAAAAACTGTTTGTGCATCCTTCACTGGTAATAATATCTACAGTAGCTATGAAGTTTCCAGAATCTAAGTATAGGTGTGTAAAACTTCCTGTGCTACCTGATATACTTGGGCTACCATCTACAAAATTCCATAAATAATTTGTAACAGTACTACCTGTTGGTACAGTTACTGTTGCCAATAAATTTACACTCATTGGCGCACATCCTTTTGTTGGAGATATATTTCCATCAATAGGCGGTTTTTTAATATTAGTAACAACAGATGCAGATGCAGAACAACCATTTGCGTCGATAGCTTTAACTGTTGCGGTAAAAGAACCTAAAGTGGTGTATGCATGTGAAAGCGTTGGGGAATTATTATTAATAATTGTACCATCTCCAAAATTCCATTCATAACCTATTACACTTGTTGTAGCTGCGGCTGTAAAATTTATACTACCTGGCAAACAAATGTAGTTTTTGTCTGATACAACTGAAATAGTAAAACTGGGATTTACTGTAATAGTTTGGATAGCTTCTAAAGCCGATGACTCAAAAACCGCTACAAGCCTTATTGTATAAGAGCCCGTTGTATAAGCCATAGATGGGTTTGCATCGTTGCTTACCTGACCATTGCCAAAATACCAAGTATAGCCTAAAGGGCTGCCAGTAATATTTTGGGTAAAGTTAATTGTAGCTGGGCTACATAAAGATGTACCCCCTACATTTAGGTAAGTAAAACTTACACTTTGGCAAATACATATTGTTGGAAACAAAAAACAAAGCAGAATTATAAGGTATGGTTTAAACATAAAATATTATAACGATTTCCAAATCTAAAATTTAACAATAATCATGCTACTTTATTGTTATACAAATTATAAAAATTAATAAAAAAATAAAACGCCTGTATTTGTAAAATATATATAACAATTAATTACTAAAAAGCGTAAGACCTAAAATACTTCTAATAGTTTGTATGCAAACTCAATGTAAAAAATAAAAGGTAGCCCTTATAAAAGACTACCTCATTATTTTATAGTTTTATTTCATCTTCGCTATCATCATAAAATTTAAATTCTGTAAGCGTATTATTTGCATTAGATTTTACTTTTACTTTTTGTTTATACTTCCAACTCCATTTCATTCGCTTACTGGGAAAACCACATGTAAGGTAAGTATATACTATTGGATGTACTTCTACTGTAAGTCCCTTGTGTTTTTGCATTATTAAATAACTCAAGTTTTTTACAATTTCATCTTCTAATATTAAGCTAGATGATATTTTGCCTGTACCATCACAACTTGGGCACACTTCCGTAGTATTTATTTTCATTTCAGGCTTCATGCGCTGGCGTGTAACCTGCATAAGCCCAAATTTAGATATTGGCAATACTGCATGCTTAGCCCTATCATGTTGCATAAATCGTTCCATTTCATCAGATAATTTTTTCTTGTTTTCCAAGAGTTTCATATCTATAAAATCTACTACTATTATGCCACCAAGATCTCTCAATCTTAGCTGTCTAGCTATTTCTTCTGCTGCCTCTAAGTTAGTTTCAAGCGCATTTTGCTCTTGGTTGTTGCTTACACTTTTGTAACCACTATTTACATCTATTACATGCAGTGCTTCAGTATGTTCAATTATAAGGTATGCGCCACTAGGTAGGTTTACTGTTTTGCCAAACGCTGCCTTCACTTGTTTTGTAATACCGTATTGGTCAAAAATTGGAATACCATTATTATAAAGTGCAACAATATCTGCTTTTTGCGGTGCTATTTTCTGTATATAACTTTTAGTTTCTGCAAAAATAGCTTTATCGTTTATTACTATTTTATTAAAATCTGCATTTAGCAAATCCCTAAGCATACTATTAGTTTTGCCTTGCTCACTAAAAATTTTTTGTGGAGGCACGGCTCCTTTTAAGTTTTTTTGTATTGTTTTCCAAGTAGCTTCTAAGCTTAGTAAATCTTCGTGGAGGTCGGCCGTTTGCATACCCTCAGCAGCAGTACGCACTATTACACCAAGGTTTTTGGGTTTTACCGCTTCTATTATTTTTTGAAGCCGCTTTCGCTCATCGCTTGAGTGTATTTTTCTTGATACAGCTACAATATTGGTAAACGGAGTGACTACTACATAACGACCAGGTAAAGAAATTTCGCAAGTTAGGCGAGGGCCTTTTTGTGCAATTGGTTCTTTTAATATTTGTACAAGCACATTGGGCTTGCCACTCATTACTTCGGTTATTTTTCCTGTCTTTATAATTTCTGGCTCCACTACAAATTTGCCAAAATCAAATCCATTTTCGCTGTTTTCATTTACAGCAAGGTTGGTAAATTTTAATAAAGATTTTACGTAAGGGCTTAGGTCTGTATAATGAAGAAAGGCATCTTTTTCAAACCCAACATCTACAAAAGCTGCATTAAGACCTGGTATTAGTTTTTTTACTCTTCCTAAGTAAATATCACCCGCAGCAAAGCTAGCATCTTGTTTTTGATTATGAAACTCAACTAGTTTCTTATCTTCCAATAATGCTATTTCTGTACCATCAGGCACAGCATTAATAATTAATTCTTTGGTCAATTTGTGTAAAAATTTAAAAAAGACTTTACACGTTTCAGCTATTTATTAAACACTAATATACAGCAATGTAGTATTAAGTAAGAAATAATACTTTTACATACATTTTTTGTAATAGAAAAATACACAAGACTATGATAGTAACTATCGCTGTCTTGTGTATAGTATTTTAGCGCAACTTTGAAAAGCTACCTATCTAGAGGAAATATTATTTCTTCTTATGACGGTTTTTTCTTAAACGTTTTTTACGCTTGTGAGTAGCTATTTTATGACGTTTTCTCTTTTTACCACAAGGCATATCTGATCTTTTTTGTGTTTAATAAATAATTTTTATAAATAAATATTGTATTACTACAGTTCGTTATTTTAATTTTTTAATTCGTTCATTTACTTCATCGGTATAATGTGTGTCGTTTATTAATCGCTTACTTACATTATACCATCTAATAGCTTCTTCTTTTTTTCCAGTTCCTGCATAAGCATCTGCTAAATATGCAACTGCTTCTACATTATTAGGTTCAATTGCAACTACTTTGTTTAATCTTTCAATTGCTTTTGCAAACTGACCCGAAACTACACCTCCAATACCCAGCATCATTTGGGCTTTCATGTTAGTAGAATCTTTTTTTACAACAGTAAGCAATTCTTGTATTCCTTGCATTGTTTCAGCAGGGTTCCCACTTCTGCCTTTTCCATAAATATAACTAGATCCTAAACCTATCCTTAAATCATCATTTAGAGGATTTATTTTTATAGCCCTGTTAAAAAGGTCAATTGATTCTGCCGTTTTCCAAGCTAGTTTTCCATCATCTTTCTCTCCTCTGAGATTGTCTAAATACAAACGGGCTGCAAAGGTGAGGTTTTTTTCTGAATTTTCCAACTTTGCTGCCTTAGAAATATAAAAAACATACCCCTCATAAAGTTTTGCACTATCCTTCCAAAAACTTGCAAGTGCTTCGTTTGATTTTATTTGTTGAGATGGAATATCGCCTCTACTAATGCTATTTTCTAGTTTTGTTACTAAAATTGCGTTTTCGGAAGTTAGTTTTGCTTTTTCTTGTTGTATAAAATTTAATACATCAAAAGCTTTTAAAGAAACAGAATCTTTGTCAGAACTAGCCAAAGTTTTTTTATTTGGTGTAGTTCTAACAAAAAAAAATAATATACAAAATAATAAAATGCCTGCCCCAATGAGGATAAATTGTTTTTTCAACTTAAATTTTTAGAACACAAAGGTACATTAGTCATCTGTATCTTTTTCCATTTTAGGCTCTCTTTTTATGTCGGCATTTTTTACATCTTTCATAAACTCTTTAGCAGGTTTAAATGCTGGAATAAAGTGCTCAGGTATAGCTACTGCTACATTTTTTTTAATGTTTCTACCTATTTTAGCTGCTCTCTTTTTTACAATAAAACTACCAAAGCCCCTAACATAAAGATTTTCTCCAGATGCTAATGTTGCTTTCACTTCTTTAAACAGTGTTTCTAATGTTACAAGTACATCTACTTTTGCTATACCTGTTTTGTCAGATATTTTGTTGATAAGGTCTACCTTTCTCATAATTAATAATTAAAAATTGATTTAGTAAAGATATATTAAAATAAACAATATATATCTAACTAATAAAGTTTTGACATATTTAGATATTTTTACAAGGGTACATGAAAAAAATAGAAAAAAATACATTTTTTAATAAAAAAATTTTGTTGTGGCATAAAAATGACAATAAAAGACTGATGCCGTGGAAAGAAGAGAAAGACCCATACAAAATTTGGCTTAGCGAAATTATATTACAACAAACTCGTGTGGAGCAAGGGCTTTCTTATTACAATAAGTTTATAATTAAATATCCAACCATTAATGATTTGGCAATAGCTGCCGAACAAGATGTATTTAAAATGTGGGAAGGTTTAGGATATTATAGCCGTTGTAAAAATTTAATAACCACTGCAAGGTTTATTTCATTTGATTTAAAGGGTATTTTCCCGAATGAATACGAACATATTTTGCAACTTATAGGCGTAGGACCTTATACTGCTGCAGCAATAGCTTCTTTTGCATACAATCTTCCTATTGCAGTTGTAGATGGTAATGTATTAAGAGTTTTGGCAAGATATTTTGGAAACTATAACCCAATTGATAGTGCTACAGGAAAAAAAGAGTATAATATTTTAGCACAAAAACTAATGGCAAATGCCATACCATCTCAATATAATCAGGCAATTATGGATTTTGGTGCTACTATTTGCAAGCCTCAGTTACCGCTTTGCCTTACTTGTGTTTTGCAAAAAAAATGTATAGCCTATAAAAAAAATATAGTAAAACAACTGCCTGTAAAGGAAAAGAAAATTGCAAAAAAAATTAGATATTTTTATTACATAGTTGCTACATATAATAATAAAATATATATAAAAAAAAGAACCGAAAAAGATATTTGGCAAAATCTTTGGGAATTTATTTTGGTGGAGGCAGATAAAAAAGAAACAGCTGAATTTTTTTTAAATAGCTCAAAAATAAAAACCATAATAACTGAAAATTATATATTGCAAAAATTTTCTCCATTTTATAAACAGCAGCTTACGCATCAAACAATCGAGGGCATTTTTATACATATAAAATTAGAATCTGCTCTGCAAAACTCAAATTTTGTGTGTGTAGATAAAATACAAATGAGTACTCTAGCATTTCCACGTATAATTACAAACTATTTTGAAAATGAAAGCAAGGAAAAATGATTTTTTAGTGAATTATTATTTTTTGTAAAATAGATGTATCTTTAAAATTAGAATTTGCTAAATTGATTAAAAATATTGTGGCAGGTGTGGCACCTATAAAGGTTGTAAGCCGTTAAGAATATTTTACACCCATTGATAAATTATAGAGATATTGTTTTAAGATTGTTTTTTATATTAAAAAAATTATTATGATAAAATTAAATACAATTTTATGAGAGGTATAAATAGAGTAATGCTAATTGGAAATTTAGGAAAAGACCCCGATATGCAATTTTTAGAGGGAAATATTGCTGTAGCAAAATTTTCTTTAGCTACCACAGAGGCCTATAAAGATAGGAATGGAAGATTGATGACACAAACAGAATGGCATACAATAGTATTGTGGCGTGGGCTTGCGGAGCTTGCACAAAAATATTTACATAAAGGCAGCCAAGTATATATTGAAGGACGTTTAAAAACTAGGAGCTGGGAAGACAAGGAAGGTAACAAAAAATTTGCAACAGAAATAGTTGGAGACAATCTTATAATGCTTGATAAAAGAGCTGATGGTAGTACCTTAGGTGTAGATGAAGCACCAATATTTACAGATGATGATGTGCCGCCACCTACAGACGAAACTGGCAACGAACGTTTACCTTTTTAATAAAAATTTATTGTAAATTTTACAATAAAATTGTTCATATAAAATATTTGTTTTGGATTATTATTCTGCTTTGGCAACCTTTTTTTTGCCAGCATTTTTTATTGCTATTATACCCGCCATTACTGGCGTGCTGGTATTTATTGTAGTTATATTAGCAATTATTTCTTTTTTAGTAGCAGGTAGCGAAGTTGCTTTTTTTTCTCTCTCTCAAAAAGATATAAACGTACTAAAAACAAGGCAGCAACCATCTTTTAGGCGTATAGTTACACTTTTAGAACAACCAAAAACTTTACAAGCCTCTTTATTTATTACTAATATTTTTGTAAATATTGGTATAATCTTAAGTATTAATATTTTAATAGATGATTGGTATTCACATTATATAATTGCTGGCTGGCTCAAATTTGTAGTAAAAGCTGTAGCTATTAGTTTTTTTATTTTATTATTTACTCAAATACTGCCCAAATTATGGGCTACACATCATAAAATTTGGTTTTCGGCAACTGCTTCATTGATTGTAGAAATTTTTAATAGCATTTTTTATATGCTTAGCAAAAGATTAGTAAAGTTTGGAGATAGATTAGAAAAAAAATTTTCGGTAGATAAAAATACTAGCAATGCAGATGCAGCAGATTTGGATAATGCTATAGACTCATTGCCAGATAATGAAGCAACCATAGAAGAAAAACAAATTCTTAAAGGCATTAGAAAATTTGGAGATACGCCGGTAAAACAAATAATGCGTACAAGGCTAGATGTGCATGGCATTGACCTTAGTATGCCCTTTAATGATGTAATAAAAATGGTAGAAGATTTACATTACTCTCGCCTGCCAGTATACAAAAATAATTTAGATGAAATAGTAGGTATGCTGCATACAAAAGATTTACTACCTTTTATAAATGAGCCTACAAATTTTAGCTGGCATTCACTTGTACGCACAGCTATATTTGTACATGAGCAAAAATTGATAGAAGATTTGTTGCAAGAATTTAGAACAAAAAGAGTACATTTTGCAATAGTAGTAGACGAGTTTGGTGGTACAGCAGGCATTGTAACTTTAGAAGATATAATGGAAGAAATAATAGGCGAAATTAAAGATGAATTTGATGATGAAGAAAGTAGCAATAAAAAAATTGATGACCATACGTTTATTTTTGAAGGAAAACTAATGATAAATGATGCTTGCAAAGCAATGAATTTGTCTATTGACACTTTTGATGATGTAAGAAGAGAGAGCGACTCTGTTGCAGGGCTTGTACTTGAAATAGCTGGTGAATTTCCTCAAATAGAAGAAGTGCTTGAAAGTGGGAATTTTACCTTTATACCTTTGGAAATAAATAAAAATAGAATTGATAAAGTGAAAGTGTTGATAGGGAAATTGAAGTAGTGGCTGGGATATAAGTGGTGTGTGTTTTATGAGGAGAAGGAAGTGGTTAATAAGAAGTTGGTAGTAAAGAGTAGAAAAATAGGAACGTATCTTTTTAACCCAAATTTTACAGTAGCCAATTTTCTGCCAAGCATACTTAAATTTGCACATGATTATGCAATAAGAATAGAGTGATAATCAGGTAAATCTTTGTGGAGGAATGCAAGAGATGAAGTTGTTGATAGATAAAACTGGTATTAGTAAAAAATTACTTTAACTAGGTTTGCCTGAAAGTACAAGTAATAATAAAATAGGTGCGGTAAGCATTATAGAAAGTTTTTGGGTAAGTATATGGATAAGTTGTTTTAGGTTTAGTTATACAGCAGTCGTGAGGGTAGATGAAGAACTTGGTCAAATATTTGGTTGCAAACCAGTAGCATCTGGAATTACGTTTGGAAGATTTCTTAAAAAATTTACTCCTTCATTATACCATTCAGTATTTATAGAATTAAATAGTTG
>JAYUJS010000023.1:0-1519 GCA_043765095.1 Ferruginibacter sp. | reverse complement strand
TCTGCCTCCTAATGGAACTCCCTTAATAAATTTACCAATTAAATATCCAGCAGTGGTTGGTGCAGTAGTATATTGTATACTACTAACTTGTGCATCTGCAGAATCACCTGTTGGAAAAATTGTTTTTTCAGCAGTATTTGTTGTTGCTGTAAACCACCTTTTAAATGGGCCGTCTACCCAGCCTGTATTCCAGTTTTCTATAGAAGTTGGGGTAGGTGTTGTACTTAATTCTGTTAAAGGTATAGCGGAAAGTATTCCTCCTGCAACATTACCTGTAGTTGCATTATCAACGCCCAATCCTAATGTTAATAAATTGGTATTTGTAGTATTTATTTTGCCAGTGCCTATGTTTAGCCGCTCTACTTTTAAAGGCATATTTAAGGTAAGACCTCCATACTCCTTTAAATTATAAACTTGTAAATTGCTTATAATATTATCTTGTTGGGATGTTGGTATTGGAGCAGTTAAACTGTTTCTAAAAAAACCTGTTCCAGAAATAGATTGCGGATAATCTGCAGCAACAAAATCGTTGTAAAATTTACTTTGTGAAGGGCTGTATCGTTGAAAATCTTCTTTTGAAAACACAATACCATGTCTAAAATCTGAATTTTGTGGAGGTATAACATCTCCAGAAGTAATTAACCCATTATTTATTAGATTTTTTTTAATGGTTATTTTATTTAAGCCACTACCATGTAATTCTGAACCTGCATTTACTATTAAATTTTTGCAAGACAAAGTTCTATATGTATACAAACCACCGTTATTTGCAATTGTTCCTGTTGCTACAACCAAAGTTCCAAAAGTAAAAGTTCCATAATTTTGCGAACAGCAAATACCAAATTTGCTTTTGTTAACACCCAAACCTGGCGTATCATCCCCACCCCCAATAGTAACTATACACCCTTCGCCCCATGACTGATTTCCACTGCCATTATAATTAAAAATGCAATCATTTACATAAGCTAGGTCAGAACTGTTGAACTTCCCATCCAAAAAATTAATACGACCACCAGTAACATTTTGTATTCCACCTAAACTACTTACACTTGTGCCAAATATTGATCCTGAAGAACCTACGCCATCATTAGCATCAACATTTATAGTGCCTCCACTAAAGGTGAAGTTTCCTAAATAAAATCCCCCATTTATATTAAACGTACCACCATCCATGTTCAAATTCCCAATAAAAGACCTATTGGAATTTCCGTAGGTACTACCCATCGAGCTACTACCAGTGGTGAGTATTGCTCCTTCATTTATAGTTAATATGTTTGTACCTGTTGATATTGTACCACAAGATTTTAATGCTGTATTATTTATAAATACATTATGGTTTAAATTCACTGTTCCAAAACTTGTATCTGGTATAATACCACCTAATCATGTAGCAGCGTTATTCCAATCTCCAGCTTGAACTGTTTCCCAAGTTTTGGTAATTTGTAAACTAGCATAAGAACCAGTGGTGGATGACCCTTCATCAAAAACAAAAAAGTAAACCCCATTGGTTGGGAATGTT
>JAYUJS010000022.1:0-1521 GCA_043765095.1 Ferruginibacter sp. | reverse complement strand
TTCCCATTAGTTGAGTAATTTATAAATGAATAAATATTCTCCAATAACTTTTCATCCTCAATATCAGATATTTCAAAATGAATTTATTGTTTTAAAGTTAGTTCAGTTATCGTTTTCATAAAACTAAATTTGAATAAATTTTAAAATATTTATTAAAATAACAAACTAAAACGGTGCTTCATCATCAAACTGACCATCATTCATTTTACTGCCTTTTTGTATGTACATATTTGCACCATCATTACCACCACCGTCTTGCACAGGTTTCCAGCTTCCACTTCCCAGGTTAGGGTTAAAATCTCCACCGCCTTCTTCCTCTATAAATTTTTGTATATGCAAGAGTGCTTTTAACTTAATTGTTTCCAAACTTCCATTTCTATGCTTCGCTATTTTTACATAGGTTTCTCCCTTGTTACTTTCTCCCATTTCGTTGGTAGTTACATCATAATAATCTGGGCGGTATAAAAACATTACCATATCAGCATCTTGCTCTATTGCACCAGATTCTCTAAGGTCACTTAGCTGTGGTATTTTATTCCCTTCTTTTCTTTTTTCTACCTCACGACTAAGCTGCGAAAGAGCAATAATAGGCACTTGTAGCTCTTTTGCCAAGCCCTTTAAATCTCTAGATATTTTACTAATTTCTTGCTCACGGTTGCTATTTTTATCTGCACTGCCACTCATCAATTGTAGGTAATCAATAATTATAATTCCAATATTGTGTTTGTTTTTCAAACGTCTACATTTTGCACGTAACTCAAAAATATTTAAAGCCGCAGAGTCATCAATATATATAGGGGCTTTGCTCAATTTGTCAATACCTTTTTTATAGAGTTGTTTCATCTCATGCTCTTCCAATCTTCCACGAGCTATTTTCTCTAACCATATTTCACTTTCTGCACTTAGTATTCTTTGTACAAGTTGGCTACTGCTCATTTCCAAACTAAAAAATGCTACACCTATTGGTGCTCTGCCAGATGACTCAGGTGGTACTGCAGCCGTACGTGCAAGGTTTAATGCAAAAGCAGTTTTACCCACAGATGGTCTTGCTGCCAAAATAATTAAATCGGTAGGTTGCCAGCCATATGTAACTTTATCAAGCGTAGGAAAACCAGTAGGCACACCCGTTATATCTTCTTGGCGGTTTCGCATTTCCTCAATACGATTAATGGTTTTTACCAATACCGTTTCTATATCATCAAAATTTTTGCGAAGATGGTTGTTTGTTATTTCAAATAATTTTGTTTCTGCATCATCTAGCATATCAAATACATCCGTACTATCTTCATAAGCATCACCAATTATCTCTCCACTTATTCTTATGAGTTCTCTCTGTATAAATTTTTGTAAAACGATACGTGCATGTGCTTCTATATTTGCGCTAGATACTACAGAGTTAGTAAGTTTAGTTACAAAATACGGCCCTCCTACAAACTCCAATTCTTCTTTAAATTTCAATTCTTCCACCACCGTTAGCAAATCTATCGGCAAGCTTTTTATGGCCAAACTTTGCATTGCCTT
>JAYUJS010000021.1:0-1521 GCA_043765095.1 Ferruginibacter sp. | reverse complement strand
CAGGAGACGATAAAGATTTGAAGAAGCCTCGTATTGTGTTAGAAATAATTGTAGAGAAAAATCGTGTATTGGTAGAAGGTGTTAACATCGTTACCAAGCATACAAAACCATCTGCACAAAATACCAAAGGAGGTATTTTAAAAGTAGAAGCGCCTATTGCCATCAGCAATGTAATGTTATGGGATGCTAAAGCTGGAGCTGCAACAAAAATTAAGCGTACAAGAGTAGATGGTAAACTTGTTCGTGTAACCAAAAAATCAGGGGAGGTAATTAAATAATGAGTACGATAGCAACAACCCAAAGATTAGCAGATAAGTATAAGAAAGATGTTATACCTGCTCTAATGAAAAAATTCAGTTATAAAACTGTAATGCAAGCACCTAAGTTATCCAAGATTTGTTTAAATCGTGGTGTTAATGGGGCTGTAAATGATAAGAAGTTAATAGATATTGCAATTGATGAACTTTCAAACATTACTGGGCAAAAAGCTGTAGCTACTAATTCTAAAAAAGATATTTCTAATTTCAAATTGCGTAAGAATATGCCGATTGGGGCAAGAGTTACATTGCGTGGTGAAAAAATGTATGAGTTTTTAGATAGATTAGTATCTGTTTCTCTTCCACGTGTTCGTGATTTTAAAGGTATCAATGATAAAGCATTTGATGGTCGAGGCAATTATACATTAGGTATTACTGAACAAATCATTTTTCCTGAAATCGATATTGATAAAGTAAATAAGATTACTGGTCTTGATATCACATTTGTAACTACTGCAAATACCAATGAAGAAGCATTTGAGTTGCTTAAGGAAATGGGGATGCCATTTAAAAATGTAAAAAAGTAATTAGAGTATTTAGTACTGAATATTTATTGTTCAGATAAAAACACAAAATATGGCAAAAAAATCAATTGAAGCTAGACAAAGGAAAAGAGAGCGCATTGTAGCAAAATTTGCAGAAAAAAGAGCTGCATTAAAAGCTGCTGGTGATTATGCTGGTTTAGATTTACTTCCAAAAAATGCATCACCTGTTCGTTTGAGAAATCGTTGTCAATTAACAGGTCGCCCTCGTGGATATATGCGCCACTTTGGTGTGAACCGTATCACTTTCAGAGATATGGCGTCGGCAGGTAAAATACCCGGTGTAACGAAGGCGAGCTGGTAGATCCCTAGCCCCCGATGAGGGAATAGGAATGGATATCGCATTGAAAAAATATTAATATAACTTAACAAAATAGAACAATGGTTACTGATCCGATAGCAGATTTTTTAACAAGAGTTAGAAATGCACAAATGGCTAATCACCGTATCGTAGAGATACCGGCTAGCAACTTAAAAAAGCGTATTACGGAGATTTTATATGATAAAGGATATATCCTAAAGTATAAGTTTGAAGATGATAAAAAGCAAGGTGTAATTAAAATTGCATTAAAATATGACGTAAATACTAAATTACCTGCTATACAAAGTTTAGAAAGAATTAGCCGTCCAGGTTTACGTTCTTATGCGAAGCCAGAAGAATT
>JAYUJS010000020.1:0-1521 GCA_043765095.1 Ferruginibacter sp. | reverse complement strand
ACATCCCAACAATGGCATCGATCACCGCCAAAATACTTTGTCGGCAAGGTAACAGTATCATCGGAATGGCCAGCATAATCGTAATTCCACATCCAATGCGGCCAATAAAGAAGATATAGTCAGTCGTTTCGTTGGCAACATTGAGCAAAATATTACCCTTGGTCGTGTCACCAGCATAGAGATATCCTCCAAGTCCAAACAGGTACATGAGGACGAAGCATGATACGACTGCAGAATGAATTATGTGATTGATACGCATTCTCGATGGATTTATCAAGGCAGCTTGTATGGGGAGTATGTTAAAATGCGAGAGGAAGCTCAATGTGATGATTGGAAATGCAAAAAGCACATCCGAAATATTGGTAGGCCACAATTTGAGATGCGGCCGAGGTGATAGAAAGCCGTGATGGCAGAGGGCAAGGCAGAGTAGTGATACACTGGCAAAACCAACGTAGCAATTTGCCTTTGGGTAAATAGCATTATAATTTCTAATTTTATTTCAATTAAAAAAATTTAAGTGAAAGTACATTTTTATTTTTGTTTTTTATATTAAACTTATTCATATTTTGTAATTAATTGTAACGCAAAATAAAAAATTCATTCTCTACAAAGTTTTATTATATCCCTCTTTACTTTTTTTACTTTTTTTTTGATTATTGTAAATTAATTTCAACTTTATATTTTACGTTGTAACAAAAATTTATTAATTTTTCATAATAAATTTTTAAATCTGCCGTTCTATATATAAATCCAATAAACTACCTATCTATATGGGAGACAAAAAACTACAGCGCAAAGATTTTCTTAAATCATTAATAGGCGCTAAAAATAAAACCGATATTGCTACAGATAGTAATAATGATTTTGTAGAAAAAGAACAAAATCAAAATGACCCATTATTTGATAAGTATGCTAGAAAAGAGCTTAATGCTAGGCATTATAGCAACCAAATAGAATTTCCAGATATGAATGGAAGCTTTGGAGCACGTATTGGAAATGTTACTAGTGGCCTTACACAATATGCGGGTGCTTGGACAATATCAGAAGTTTCTCATTTACTAAAACGCACAAGTTTTGGAATAAAAAAGGGGGATCTAGATGGATTATTATCTTTGGATGTTTCTTCTGCTGTAGATAGCCTTTTATCTTTTTCAAATCCAGTATTACCAACGCCTACACCAATAAATTGGTATCAAAATTCAGAAATAGATAGCTCAGGTGTTACGCTTGGCGGAAATTGGACAAATAAAAATTTAACCTATCAACCAAATAGCAATGATGGAACGGTAGATTATTATAGATGCCTCGGTTTGCAATATTGGAATTGGGGTTTGTGCATAGATGATAATACTTCTATAAGAGAAAAAATGACACTTTTTTGGTATCATTTTATACCTATAGATTACGAAGGACTTAGAAATATAGTAGGCAATGCCGCTACACTTTCTAATGATTACATGAAATTATTAAGAGCAAACTGCCTTGGTAATTTTAAGCTTTTAATTAAAGCAATTACCAAAA
>JAYUJS010000019.1:0-1522 GCA_043765095.1 Ferruginibacter sp. | reverse complement strand
AAATTACTGCAATATATTTTCCAACCAATTGACAAAAACCAAATACCCACAGGCTTCCTAGAAGAGTACGGTTGCCCCATGCTACCTGCGGCAACTTTTAATTGAACGCTTACAAATAGTAATCGTATAGACATGAACTTATGGAGAACTTTATACCATCAATTAGTAAATATTTCAAACATTACATAATATTTTAAAAATATTGCGTATTTTACGTTTAGAAAATTTTTTAATTATGAAAAATATAATCCTTCTATTTTTAATTGCATTTGTGTTTTGTTTTGCACAATGCAAAAAAAGCAACGTTGACAGTAATGGCTTACCAGCCCCTACGCAGGATGGGAAAAATACTATAGGCTTTTTATTAGATGGGCAACCATGGAAACCGCAGGGCAATAATGGGACTGCCAATCTAAGTATTGATTTTGATGCAGGGATTAATAATGGAATATTTAGCATTACCGCCTATAAAATTATAAACTCTACAGGCAGACAAAGATTCGGACTTGGAGTTAAAGACAGTTTAAATTCAGCTACAATACCTAAAGTCTATAATCTTGGAAACACAACCCTATTTGGTGTCGCATATGCAGATGATGTTTGCACATATGATTACTTTGATTCTACTATTATAAGAAATGGTACTTTAACAATTACAAAACTTGACAGAACGAATCGCATTATTTCAGGAACATTTAATGCAACATTAAACAAAACAGGCTGCACAGAAGTAAAAATAACTGATGGCAGATTTGATATGAAATTCTAAATTCTTTTACCAAAAAAAATTAATATGAAATTATTAACCAAAATAATTGTACCAGTATTATGCATAATTCTTTCAGCATTTTCACTAAAAGCACAAGTACTTGATACAAGCACAACTCAAAGACTATTACACTATATTTTTCAACCTATAGATAAAAATCAGATTCCAACAGGCTTTTTGGAAGAATACGGTTGTCCTATGTTACCAGCAGCAACTTTTAATGGAACGCTAACAGATAGTAATCGTATAGACATGAACTTATGGAGAACTTTATACCATCAATTACAAACAGGGTGGACAAGAAGCACAGCAAATCCATTGCCTATAATTACAGCTGTAAATAATGCTATCAAACAAAATGTGAGCAGCACACTACCAATTCCAATACCATTATTGCTTGCATCGTATAACACAGTTAAGAGTAATGCTTTTACAAGCAACCTTCTCAGCTATAGTAGCAGCACCAAAAAAGTTAACGATGTTACCGGCAGAACGCAAACCCCTTATGATGCTAAAACACTGTTTGCGGGCTGCCCTAATAAAAACATCAGCACCACAGGCAGCGAAAGTTTTATAATCCAATCAAGTATGGTATGGAATAATACAGGTAAAAGTATCAGCCAAGTACAAATTGATTTTGCCAATGGGCAGGGCTTTCAAACGGTAACCATTGGCACCGCCATAAATATTACCTACCCCGATACAGGCTTTAAAAAATGGACGGTGAAAGTTACGTTAAGCGACAATTCTATT
>JAYUJS010000018.1:0-4121 GCA_043765095.1 Ferruginibacter sp. | reverse complement strand
TATCCACAAAATCAAGGTTAGCAGCACTTTCGCCTACCAAATTACTCATTAGCATAAACGCTCTTCTTGTTACTACACTATCTTGGTATTTTGTAAGCCACTTACTTACTCCCTTACTATGATATTGATTATATAAATGCACAAAAATAGCATCTTGCCCCATAAATTTTGGATTAATATACTCATCAGTAAGCCAATTAAGTAAAAACTTATACATTTCGGGTGCATTGCGAGCCAGTAACATTTTATAATCTATATCCTTTACTACAGAGTCTGTAGGCAACCCTCTCATTACATCTCTATAATACGTTTCTAACTTTGGTAAAAAGAATGGGGTTCGTATTATTCTATCTTCCATAAAAGTAATTCCATCCCAATAATGAGCTTTATAAAAATTAAAATTATTGATGGTATCTTGCCTTGTAACAGGCACTTGTGTAGGGTATGCAGGTTCTCGCATTGCATTTAGCAAAACAGCTAGCATGGATGTTGCTTTGTTTTTTACAATATTTTCTCTATAATCATTAAGAACTGCACTTTCTTTTTTATAAATCGCCTCATGCTTTAAAGAATCGGCTTTGGTTTTTGATTCATTAAAAGCTTTTTTTTCTGTTTGTAAAATTTTGCCTTTTATACTTACAAATGCTTGATATTCTCTAAAAAGTATATTTGCTTGAGAGCCTGATACTACTGTTTTGTCAAGTTTATTTGTATCTGCTACTATAGTAATGATTTGTTCTTTATCTACCAAAAAGTCAGTAGATAATCTTTTGCCAGGAAAAATAATAGAGTAAATGCCAGCAACTAACTTGATAGGAGATTTAAAAATAGCTTTACCATTATTGCTTACTGCCGCAGAGTCTTGTACCATAAAATCTTTGCCCATGTAGTAAGTAAGGTATACTATGCCTGACTTATAGTTGCTTTGTAAATTTATTTGATAGCCTTGTGTATTTTGAGCATTTGTAAATATGAACGAACAATTCAATAATAAAAGTAAAATATTTTTCCTCATTTTTGTCCTAAAATTTTATGTGCAAATGTATTTAAAATAGTGTGGAAATAGAAATGTAGGACAGCTTAAATATTGTAGCAATTTTCGTTTAAGACTAACTCAGTCTTGCAGCAACTATTGAAACGAGTATCTTTTCTCAAGACTCAGCAAGTCTTAAAAAAACCTTTTTCATAATGAAAATTGCCATTTAACTTTACAGCATTATGACATCTAACTTATTTAGCTATAGCAAACCAAAAGTAATACAAGCATTGAGGTATCACTTTGTAAGCAGGCCTGAAATTAAAATGATTATGGTGCTAATAAATTTATTGGCGATAGGTTCTGCAGCATTATATTTTTTTAAACAAATAAGCCCCTTGGCATTTTTAATAATGTCTTTTTTGTGGTTTTTGCTTATGATAATGTATTGGTTTGTGTTGCCACAAATAATTTACAAACAATCTGCTACTTTTAAAGATAGTTTTAGAGCGGTATTAGGTAAAGAACAATTTGCTATAGAAAATAATAATGGACACAAAAGTTGGGACTGGAGTAGTTTTACTACATGGATGGAAAGCCCTCATTTTTTTCATCTATATTTTAACGCTCGGTCTTTTTTTATAATTCCAAAAAATGCTTTTGAGGCTGATGAAGAACTAGAAGCAAGAAAAATATTAGTAGAAAAAATAAAAAAACCGAAGTGATTAGCTTCAGTTTTTTGTTAATGTGTATTGTTGTTATATACCGAAGTGATTGATGTGTAATTTTTTTATATTTTATTACAACTTATTTATTTTAAAGTTCTGAACTCCAAATTCGTTTATAATTTTAACTACGTAAAGACCCGCAGGTAGTGCTTTTACACTTATTTTGTTGTTTTCAAATTGTAATGTTGTTGTTAATACAGTTTTACCCGCTGCACTTATAATAACCACATTGCTTATTTTATTTTTATCAATATTTACTTGTAAAAAATCTGTCGAAGGGTTTGGGTATATATTAACACTGTTTGCATCGCATTTAACCGTAAGTGGTACTACATCAGAAAAAGTGTATTTACCATCTACATCTACCATTTTCAATCTAAAAAATATTTTATTACTAAAAGAGGCAGTTGAAAAATTATAATTATTTAAACTAGCAGGATTTTTAGGCGCTATTGTACTAATAGTTTTAAAAGTATTTCCATCAGCACTTGTTTGAATTTCATAATTTTTTAAATCTGTTTCTATAGTGGCTGTCCAGTTTAGTTTTGCAGCACAATTGCTAGAAACAGCAGAAAACGTAGACAGCTTTGTAGCCAATATACAACCAGTAGTTACACATAAAAATGCATCATCCACATTTGCATAATCATCCATTACAAAACGAAATCGATAAGTACCCGCAGGCAAACCTGTGACAGTGCCAGCTGCTTGTTTCCAAATTTCTTCACTTTCAGAGGCAGTAAAAGTTACGGAGCTAGAAGAAGCTACAACTACGTTGCTTGCATTTAATATTTGAATATTATTTGTAAACCCAGCACCCCCTGGCTCTCTTCGAGAGTACCAGCCATTAAAAATTATATCAGAAGAAGGGCATGTAGTTGTAAAGCTTTGTTCAACAATGCCAGCACCACCATTAATATCTACATATTGGTTACCACTATGCGCTGTATTAGGGCCACCAGAGTAAGCTGTGCCATTTACTTTTATTACGTTAAACCCACCCACCGCTATACCAGCTGTTGCAGAAGGAATACTCCAACTACCAAAAGTATTGTATGGTGCAGGAAAATTATTGCCAATTGTAGATTGAGTGGGAGATTCAAAACTTGGGTTTATAAGATAATTGGTTGTGCATTGTGCAATTAAATTTGAAGAAAAAACTGCAGATAGAATAATAGAGTAAATTTTTTTCATGTGTATATTTTTTATAAAGACCGCAATATAATGTGTAAAGTTTCTTATACATAAATAATATTCTTTTAATTACGAAAATTTTACATTTTAACTAATTAATTATTTATAATTTTTGTTAATGTATTTCTGAATAATACAAAAGCTATTTTTAAAATAAACCATTTACTTTTTAATTATTACAAACATATTATTTATTCATATTTTTTTAATCTTATTTCTACAGGGATTCCACCTACTAAGCCTGTAGTTAAAACATGACCCACTCCTCTTGCATAATATGTATCGCCAGATATTGTTGTATTTCCTCCAGTGGTTCTTTCTAAATGTACAATCATCATTTTTTTAAAAACAATTAAATCTATTATAGTATCTAAAATAATCTTTCTTTTCATAGTGTAAGTGTATATATCATTTCCATTTACACCACCAACCCAGCTTTCGCCTATGTTTTTTGAAGTGTCTAAAATTAGCAATGCAGGCTTATTGGTAGATGCAGTTAAAATATTATAGTATTTACCTCCATCTTGCCTTATGTATTGTAAGCCGTCTATATTACTATTAAACATATTAAAAACATTTGAATAAAGGATAGTATCAGTTGCTAAACGTGCATAATTATAAGTAGTGAGTGTGCCCAATGCATTTCTTGTATAAATCCACTTAGCCCCTTGTTCTTTAGGTTGATATGTTAAAGAATCTCTTGTACTACTTACGAGTACACTTTGTATGGGAGGCGTTTTTTTACAAGCAACAAAAAATAATATTATGGAAATAATAAAAAAAAACTTCATATTGTAAAATTTAAAATATAAATGTAAACTATTAAAATAAAACCTCAGTAATATTTTAAAGTTTTAATTGCATTAATGCAATTGTAATATTGGAGACGATTAAAAAGCCTCAGCTGTTTCTTATCGAGGTTGCATTTTAGAAATTTTTTTGTGAAAACAACTGCTGCATAGCAATTTTAAAATTCACCCTCTTTGGCTCACACCATTTGATACATAAAGATTAAATTTGCATACTTAAATTAGACAATGACAGATTTATTAACAACCGAAAAACCTTCACTTACCGCCAAAGATTTTGTAACCGACCAAGAAGTGCGCTGGTGCCCAGGCTGTGGAGATTATAGTATACTTGCTCAAGTACAAAAAGTAATGCCTACGCTTGGTATACCAAAAGAAAATATTGTAATAGTAAGTGGCATAGGCTGTAGTAGC
>JAYUJS010000017.1:0-1527 GCA_043765095.1 Ferruginibacter sp. | reverse complement strand
AAAATATTTTTATGTAGGCTTACCCAATTATCCAAACTTTCGCTTAGGCGCAAAGGCTGTAATTTGTCCTACGGTATCAGCTACAGAAGAAATAAAGACACCTGTATTTGCAGCTAGACTTTTTCCAAATCCAGCAAAAGAAAAAGTACTATTGACTTGGGAAACCTACTTAGAACAAAGCGCAACTTGGGAACTCTACAATCAATACGGACAATTGGTATTCAGAAGCAATATAGCATTATCTACACAAGAAGCGCAAATAGATATTTCAAGCGTAGAAAATGGTATTTATTTTTGGAAAATAAATGTAAAAGGAAAAATAGGGCAAAGTGGAAAATTGGTGGTTTTGAGGTAAACACAAGCTGTTAAGCTCTTTTTATAGTGCTTAACAGTTTTGTTTTTTCCAAAAAAAGTGTATATTTACAAAGGGAAATATTTTATTTTGTCGTCAAAATGCAGCTTTTTAGCTAAAAAAATAGCTGCTGAAGTATTTTTTATTTACTTTTGAAAAAAATTTAATAAAATGCTTAAACTAGAAGATATAGTAAAAACCTACCCGCTCGAAAGGAGTGTGTTTGCTGGTAAGAGTTTTCTAACTCTTACTCCATATTTTGGTGGTTTGTAACCACGCGAAGCAGCACAGCAGCCAGTACAAACAACTACCGCAGCAAAAAACACAAACTGTTAAGCCCCATAAAAAGAGCTTAACAGTTTTGTTTTTTATAGAAAAAGGGTATATTTGCAAAGGGAAAGATTTTAGCTTTTTGGGCAGGCTTTTCAGCTGCTTACGCTGAGTTAAAAACTCACAAAATATAGGGTTTGAGTTAGAAAACTCAAACCAGCAGTAGGCAAAATGTGCAGGAACACTCCTGACGAGCAGGGTTACACTGGACACGAGCATTTGACTAGATTTATGCCTCCTGTCACTTATTGGTCTTCTAACGGTTCTCCCAATACCAATATCAATCTATTTATGCCTTTCAATATCATAAATATGAATGGGCGTATTTATGACCCCATGATTGGCAGAATGATGAGCCCTGATAATTATGCTAATGATGGTGCAGGGAGTCAAGGCTATAACCGTTATACTTATGCTAACAATAATCCGCTAAGGTACACAGACCCTGATGGAGAATGGGTTTTGCAAGCAATTGGTGTAGTTGTAGGCGCAGGAATAAATATTTATTCACATTGGGATGAAATTAATACAGGTGGTCATATAAATTGGGGTAAATTAGCTTATGCAGGAACAGTTGGCGCAGGAGTAGGATTAGCTATATCTTTTGGTATTGCTGCAGCTCCTTTGGGTGCTGGCGTTACCGCAGGAGTTGCGACAGGAGTAGTCTCAGGTGCTGCAAGCTATCTCTCAATAACATCTATAAATAGGTTTGTTTTCAAAGACCAGTATTCATTAAGAGGCTTCGCTTTTGCAGCAATTAGCGGTGGTATAGTTGGCGGAGTAACAAGTACTCCTGTTGTTGCAGCAAAGATAGCAGCGATAGATAAAAAGTTAAGTGACTTAGT
>JAYUJS010000016.1:0-1530 GCA_043765095.1 Ferruginibacter sp. | reverse complement strand
CCCCATACACATAAAATACTACAGGATATTTTTTTGTAGCATCAAAGTTTTTTGGTTTATTTATCCATGCATCTAGTACAGTATTATCTTCAGTAGTTACTTGTAAATATTCAATATTTTTTGTACTGTCTATCTTAATATTTCTATCAAGCTGTTTTGTAATATCAATAGATTTATTATCTGGTAATGTTATCCATTCACTTATAGGAAATGTATTGTAATTGCTAAATTCATGTGCTGCTATTTTGCCATTAGGAGAAATATTGTACTCATGTGTGCCTTTTAATGTAGCACCTGTTACAAAATTTGCTTTGGTATTTTTTTCATTTATTGCTACGCTGTATAAATACAATTCTGTAGCATTACTAGGAGATGCAGTAAAATAAATTAAATTATTTATTTCATCTATCGCTTTTATTTCTCCAATATCATAATCACCCACCGTTAGCAATGTGGTAGTTTTACCATCTTTACTTATTTTATAAATATGCCTCCAGCCATCTTTTTCACTTATCCAAATAAAATCTTTTTTACTATTTACCCATGCCCAGCCAAGTGGTTTATCGGTATTCATATCTACCCATGCATCATCATGCTCTTGCCAAAAAATATTGGCAACTGTAGTACTAGGTTTGCAATAAATTAATTTACTATTTTGTTGCTTTCTATCTAGCTGTTGCAAAATTATTTCATCATTGCCACTCCACTCCAGTCTAGTAATATAATTTTGTTGAGGGTCGCCTTCAATATTCATTTTTCGTGGTTGCCCGCCTGTAATGCTTACTACATATATATTTGCAGGCGATGGTGCTTCTCCTACTTTTGGATACTCTACAGGTATTATCTTACTATAAACAGAATCGGTATTGTTTATCATAAAGTAATCTCTAATTTTAGTAGCATCTATTTTCCAGAAAGCAATTTGCTTACTATCGGGGCTCCATCTAAATCCATCCCTACAGCCAAACTCTTCTTCGTATACCCAATCAAAAGTGCCATTTATCATTTTGCGTATACCATCTTCTGTTAATTTTTTTATATTACCAGTTGCTACTTCTTCGGTGTAAATATTATTATCGCTTACGTAAGCTACATACTTACTATCTGGCGAAAATTTTGCAAACTTTAATGATTGTGCTGGCAAACTTTTACCAACTTGCGTAAGTGCATTTGTTTTTACGTTCATTACCCAATAATCTCCACGGGTTTTGTAGCGCCATACTTTTGCAGTATTTGCAAAAAGTAAAATACTATTTTTATTGGTGCTATATTCAAAAGATTGCACTTTTAAAGCCTTGCCTTCGCCTTTAGGTATCAGTTGCTCTTTTTTTATTACTACTGTTTCTTCATTTGTTTTCGGAAATATTTTTACAATACCACCAGCTTTAAATTCGTAATACCCAAGCCCATCCTCTGTCCATACGGTGCTTTGGGCATAACTAACATTTAATGCCAGCAAAAAAATAATAATAGTACCTAAAATTTTATTCCGCATATTTTATAATTTTAAGAAATAAAATTAAGTATTCA
>JAYUJS010000015.1:0-4133 GCA_043765095.1 Ferruginibacter sp. | reverse complement strand
AAAGATAAGGATAGAGGCTTTAAAAAACAATGCCCTTTAAGCATAGTTAAAGGGCATTTATAAAGTTATATATCGGGTTATTTAATTTCAGAATAAACGATTATCATTTTCATTTTATGTTCATTTGCTAAACCTCCACCACCAACTCTTACCCTGCCTAATGCTAAGGGATTAAAATAATTTATAAAATTATTTACTCCTGCATATTGATTATAAATAAAACTAGACGGTGTATAAAGTCTTAAATCATAATTTTTGTATTTATTACTAACTATGTGCTGTACATATCTTGTAAGGTTTACTTCATACCTATAAAACAAATTACCAGCTTCATACCTTTTTTGTGCAATGCCACCTAGTGTATTTATGTCTACATTATTTATTGGGAAATAAATACCAGTTGCAGTTATAGCGTCAGGGTCATAACTTTCTCTATTTGTTAAATCAAAATAAACTGGCTTATATTTTTGAGGAGAAGAAATAACTGTATCTTTTAAATCTACATACATGTAAGGTGGTGGAGAGTAAACATCCGTTTCGGCGGGAGAAAATGGTACTTGGTCAACTATCAAATATGCTCTGTGTATAATTTTATTACTTAAGCCTGTAAGCCCTGGAATTTGTAATTTGCCGTAAGTACCAGGTGAGGTTTGTAAAAATAAATACTGAGTATTAGTATTATTGTTAGGATAAGAAGCAGAATTTGTATAATCTCTTTTTATATAATTAGCAGTAGCACAAGCATTTCTAGTAGCAGATGGTGACTGGTACATTAAAAATGGCTGCATAAGCGTATCTTTTAATGCACCTTTTACCTTTTTATAATGAAACTCCAGCCTTGTTTTTGTTTCTGCAAGATTTACATAATGTAAGACGCCACCATTTGTACTTGTAACTTTTATCTCAAAACCTTTGTATGCAGCTCTAAATTTTGCATCACTACTAAAGGCATTGTTTATTGTTGCACTAGAAGAATCTTGAGCAAACAATAATGCTCCAAAACCATTATCCAATTTTATTCTTATTTGGTTTACAACAGATTCTCTTGGAAGACCAGCCCCATTTCTTCCATAATAAGTTGTATCCCTTATATTTTTTAACGTTATATCCTTTTGCCCTAATATAGTACTTGCTGTCGATAAAGGATAAGTTCCAATTGGTCTAGTAGTGTCATATTTATTTCCAAAGTTTACATCATTTATTTGTAGCACCTGAATGCGCAATGCTGGGCTTGTAGCACTTGTATCGCCCCAAGAGCCTTTGTACGATAAACATAAAACAATAGAATCGAAACCAGCAGCAAGGCTTGCATTACCTACAATTCCGTTTTTTATTGTATCGCCAGCGTTACCAAAATAAAATGGAAAAAAATCAGGTTTAAACTGCACAAAAATTGAAGCGTCTGTTTTCCCAAACAATAAATCATTACTAATTTGCCCTAAAATATGATTAGAATTTTTTGAAATTACAGTACTATCACCATTGTTAGAATATGGCTCATTGGCAAAAAAACCTTGTTGAGTAAAAACATCTAACGTAGCCGATTTTGTTACAATATTATCTACCGTTACCAAATCTGCACCTTGTGTGGTAGTATCTATTTTTGTGCAACTGTACACAACAATTAATAAAGAAGTAACTAATAAAGCAATAGGTAAAAATCTTTTTTGCAAAACAATAAAATTTAAGAAATTAATGGTATTTATTTATTTGGAAAGATCGGCATATAATTGCAAATATTCTGTTAAATCACTTTCTGCATCAAATTTCAAAATCTTTTTGCCCTTCACTTTTGCAAATTCTGTAAGCAATTTTTTATCTACAATTTCTCCGCCAAATGTAATAGCATCAGCATACGTAGCACCTCCCCTATACAAGCCAATATTATTTATGTCTTTAAATGCTTCTAATTCTTTTTTTGTAACGTTGTCATTAATTGTTGCCAGTCTTAAAAAATCTGCTCCAAGTTTTTCATCAAAGGTAGTTTCAGAAATTGTGTATATTACTTTACAATGACTAAATACAGGTTCTTTTTTATATGCAGACCTTATAAACATTGGTATTAAGGCGCTCATCCAGCCATTGCAATGAATAATATCTGGCGGCCAACCAAACTTCTTTACCGTTTCTAATGCACCTTTACAAAATAATACAGTACGCAACGCATTATCATCATAAAAGTTTCCTTCCTCATCATTAAAAACAAACTTTCGTTTAAAAAAATCCTCATTATCTAAAAAGTAAACTTGCAACCTCGCATTGGGTAAAGATGCTACTTTTATTGTAAGTGGATAATCATCATTGTCGATAGAAACGTTTATTCCAGAAAGCCTTACAACTTCATGTAACCTATGTCTACGCTCATTTATTGTACCAAACTTCGGCATTATGCACCTTACTTCCATATTATTATCGTTGGAAAGCACGGCTAGTTTATTTATAGTATCTGCAAAAGAAGTTCCATCTACATACGGAGACATTTCGTTTGAAATAAATAAAATCCTTTTCTTTGTAGACATAATAGAGATAAATTAAATTGCCGTAAACAGATTTTTTTTGAAATGGCTGCAAAAGTAACGAAAATTTTCCATAAAACAGGCTCATTAAGCATTTGAGCATCAAAACAATTCATAAATGATAATTGTAAAAAATATAAAAACACTTCATAATCATTTATTTACTATTAAAAAAAATAGTAAAACAATTGGTTTTGTACCCACCATGGGGGCACTTCATAAAGGGCATATTTCACTTATTTTAAATGCTAAGAAAGAAAACAATATTACAGTTTGTAGCATTTTTGTAAATCCAACACAATTTAATAATGTTAACGATTTAGAAAAATATCCTAAAACATTAGAGGCAGATATTATAAAACTTGAAAAAGCAGATTGTGATTTTTTGTTTTTACCAAGTGTAGAAGAAATGTACCCAACAAATGAAGTAAGTTTACATTACAACCTTGGGGTTTTAGAAACTATTCTTGAAGGAAAATATAGACTAGGACATTTTCAAGGAGTATGTATTATTGTAGATAAATTATTAGCAGTAGTAATGCCTACTACTTTATACCTTGGTAGAAAAGATTACCAACAATGCATGGTTATAAAAAAAATGATGCAGGATAAACCATACAATATTAATTTATGTATTTGCGATACCATAAGAGAAGAAGATGGGCTTGCAATGAGTAGTAGAAATATGAGGCTTGATAATATTGAAAGGCAAAGAGCTTTAAGAATTATAGAGTCTTTGCAAATGATAGCATCTGTTTTAAAAATTGGTTCATTGGAGTTGATAAAAAAATCGTCTATAATTTTTTTGGAGCAAAACAATTATAAAGTAGATTATATAGAAATAGCTGATGCAGAAACTTTGGAAATACAAACTACTTGGGATGGTAAAAGAAAATTAGTAGTTTTGGTGGCTGCATATTTAAACGATGTGAGGCTTATAGATAATATTGTTTTATAATGCCTTTTTGATTTACAAAAAAGCCCAAAAGGTGCTTCGTATTTCTTATATGGTATTTTGTAGACCATATAAATTTTCAGAATAAATTAATTATTACTTCGGCATAAAAATAAACTTATGAACAAGAAGATATTTTCTGCTTTGCAATACATAATTTTCCTTGGTGGCGGCTTGCTGCTAGTATGGTGGCAGCTTCACAGTATGACAGACCAAGAGAAAGTAGATTTTAAATATGCAATTGCACATACCAATTATGTAATGGTTATGCCTGTAGTTTTAATGAGCCTAGCAAGCCATTTTAGTAGGTCTATGCGGTGGAAATTATTACTAGAGCCGCTCGGCTACAACCCAAAGTTAAAAAACTTATTTGCAGTTACAATGGCAGGTTATCTTGCAAACTCAGCAGTACCGAGGCTTGGCGAAGTTTTAAAATGCACTTTGCTTTCAAAATATGAAAAACTAAAAGTTGATAATCTAATAGGTTCCATATTAATTGAACGCACATTTGATTTAATTACTTATGCATTTTTTATCGTTATCACAGTACTTATTCAAGTAAATGTTATAAGCAATTTTTTGCAAATAAAATTTGCAGAAATGACTGGTAAAACAGGTATGCCAATATGGGTAAAAGGTATAATTGTATTAGGATTGCTAGC
>JAYUJS010000014.1:0-4140 GCA_043765095.1 Ferruginibacter sp. | reverse complement strand
GTAAAAAAAGAATTTAATTCTGGCAATTTATATCCAGAACCCCTTGTTCAGTTTAATCCTTCTTTTGAATCTGGTGGAAAAGTTGAAGATTTAGTTAGAGATTCTATTCTTAGTAAAGAGTTTAATGATATTTTTTTTGATGCTCAAAATAATTCATGGTCAATATACAAACATCAAACAGAAGCGATTTTAAAGGGTAATCAAGAAAAAGGATTTGTAGTTACATCTGGTACTGGCTCAGGTAAGAGTTTGACATATATTTCTACAATTTTTAATTACTTATTTAAAAATACCAATAGGGAAGGAATAAAGGCAATTATAGTTTATCCTTTAAATGCACTAATAAACTCTCAGGAAGCAGCTTTAATAGGATTTGAAAACAATTATAGAAAAAGAACAGGAAATAATTTACCATTTACTTTTGCAAAATATACTGGTCAAGAAAATGCAGAAAAGCGCCTGCAAATAAAAGAAACGCCACCCGACATTTTACTTACCAATTATATGATGTTAGAGTTGCTTATGGTGAGGAAAGAAGATGAAAAATTACGTCAATCATTCTTGGAAAATATAAAGTATTTAGTTTTTGATGAATTGCATGTGTATAAAGGCAGGCAAGGTGCTGATGTTTCCTTACTTAATAGAAGAATAAAAGCCGCTGCTGCAAATAAAAATATTATTTGCATTGGCACTTCTGCTACAATGGCTACGGGTACTATTGAGGAGCAAAAAAAAGAAGTAGCTAAGGTAGCAACAAGATTTTTTGACGCTGAATTTAATGCTGATAATATTATTGTTGAATCTCTTACTTATTCAACAAAAGATATAGTTCCATCAAAGCAAGAATTAATAGCTGCCTTAAATGAAGAAATAATTGACAAATCCAAAAATAAGCTACTTAATAATCCAATTGCAATTTGGCTGGAAAGAATAATTGCTATAAGAAATGAAGGCATTAACAAAAGAAGGAATAACCCCAAATCATTAAAATCAATTGCCAACAAACTTTCGCTAGAAACCAATTTGAATGAATCTGCTTGCGAGAAAAAAATAATTGAGGTTTTAATATGGGCGGAATCTTTAAACATAAAAAGTGCTAAAGAAAATAAAAAAGATACGATACTTCCTTTTAAGCTTCACCAATTTATCTCTCAAACTGGATATGCTTATGTTACGCTTGAAAATGCGGCTGAAAGGCATATTACACTAGACCCTAATCCATTTGTAAAACTAGTAAAGGATGAAAAAGAAGTTCCTGTTTTTCAAACAGTATTTAGCAGAGTGAGTGGCGAAGCGTTTATTTGTGTAAGAAAAGATTTTAGTAATGAAAACGAACCGAAATTTATTTTTAGAGATTTTAATGAAAACTCAAATCCTAAAAACGAAGATGACTTAAAAATAAATAGTAAAAAAATAAACAGTAGAAGCCAAGATGATTATACAGATGGCTACATTCTATTTGACAAAGATTACACACTGGGTATAGAAAATTTTATTGATATTCTCCCACACAGTTGGACGAAGAAGGACAAAATAAATAAAGACAAAGCATTGCTACTGCCAAAAGAAATTTATGTTTCTAGAGATGGTACTTTTTCAGAAAACCGTAATGGTAAAGAGAAGGCTTGGTTTATTCCAGCCCCTTTAATTTATGACCCTACTTGCGATTTAATTTATCTTGAGCCTAAACTAAGTGAAAAATCAAAATTAATTTCCTTAGGTAATGAGGGTCGTTCTACTTCTACTACACTTATTACTTTACAAACTTTACTGGCATTGTATAAAAATGGCAAGAGCATTAAAGAACAAAAGTTAATGAGCTTTACTGATAATAGACAGGACGCTTCTTTACAAGCTGGTCATTTTAACGATTTTATTCAAGTAGTTCATTTGAGGTCTGGCATAGAGAAAGTATTAAGAAATGGGGATACTAATTTTGGTATTCATAACCTGATTCACAATGTGCAAGAAGCTTTAAATCTTAGTGAAGAGGAGTATGCTTTTAATCCATCTACAAACGTTGCTATTCCAAATGAAAAAAATAGAAAAGCATTAAGAGATTATATAACTTATAGAATTATACAAGACTTAAAAAGAGGTTGGCGTTATGTATTGCCTAATTTGGAACAAACAGCTTTGTTAGAAGTAGGGTATGAAAATTTAGATAAATACTGTGAACAAGACTCGCTTTGGGTAAATGTTACAATGCTAAATGAATATGATGCAGAAAAAAGAAAATCATTTGTATTACAGGTATTAAACTATTTTAGAAATCTTTATGCGATAGACTTTGAAATGCTGAGATATGAAAATAGGCTTAGGGTACAGGATGAATTAAATGATATTCTTAACAAAGAGAAACTATGGTCATTAGACAAAGGGGAAAAAATAGAAGCGCCTAATTTTTTATCGTTGGAAGGTGCAGATAAAGCAACCAGAGAAACATTCATAAAAAGTATCGGCTCATTAAGCAGATTGGCAAGATATGTAAAACATGAATTTAGATTAGCCGGTAAGGGAAAAATAAAAACAGAAGAATACAATGATTTTATGATTTCTCTTTTAGATTTATTGAGGGATATGCACTTTCTAAAAAAAGAAACTATAAAGGCTGAGAAGAGCGAAAAAATTGCATACCAGTTAATTTTATCCTCAGTGCTTTGGAAAAGAGGAGATAAAGTAAATGTTTACAACGATAAAACTGCAAATATTTCTCTAGAAAATGATGATAAAAAAGATATTAAAGTAAAACCGCATCTTTATTTTCAAAACTTATATCAGGAAGATTTTTCTCTTTTACCAAAATCATACATTGCTGCGGAACATACAGGGCAAATAAAAAATGAAGATAAAATAAAACGTGAGGAACAATTTAATGAGGCTAAAGAATTAAGTGCTTTATATTGTTCTCCTACAATGGAACTTGGTATTGATATATCATCTTTAAACATTGTACACATGCGTAATGTGCCGCCAAGCCCAGCTAATTACGCACAACGCAGTGGCAGGGCAGGTCGTAGTGGTCAGTCAGCATTGGTGTTTACGTATTCTTCAAAAGTTTCGCCACACGATAAACACTATTTTGCTGACCCTGTAAAAATGGTGGCAGGTATAGTTCAAGCCCCACGAATAGATTTAACAAACGAAGAACTCATTCGTTCTCATATAAATGCTACCGTGTTATCTTTTTTAAATGCGGAAGAATTTAAGCCGTCGCTTGTGGAGTTAATAGATATAGCTGGTGGTACTTATCTTTTAAAGGCTAACATTAAAGCAACTTATCAAAATATTATTGATTCAAGATTTGCAGAAATAAAGGCAACAGTGCTTAAAGTAGTAAATGGAATAAGAGAACTGTATGAAACAAAGTGGTACACACAAAATTGGTTAGATACACAAATAAAAACCGTACCTGACAAACTGGAACGTTCTTTACATAGATGGAAAAAAATGTACTTAGATGCGCTTAGACAAATGAATGAAGCGCACGAAATAAAGATAAGCCCAATTATAAAAGATGCTGATACCAAAAAGATAGCCAATCGCTCTTATTTTTTAGCAGAAGAAAGATTAAGCCTTTTAAAAAATGATAAAAATAAAAATTCAACACTCTCCGAATTCTATACTTTTCGATATTTAGCATCGGAAGGATTTTTACCGGGTTATAATTTTACCCGATTACCTATAAGAGTTTTCCTTGGTGGCAAAGATAAAAACGAAGCCATATCAAGACCAAGATTAATAGCATTAAAAGAATTTGGGCCAAATAATTTTATTTATCATAATGGAGGCAAGTTTAAAGTAAATAGAATAACCCCTAATGATGTATCGCTTGATTTGCAAGAAATAAAAATATCTAAAGAAACCAATTATGCTTTTCTTGGTAAAGAGGAAGGAAAAGGAAAAAATCAAGACCCTATTACAGGTTCACAGTTTACGAGCAGCAATATGAGTCTGCACCAAAATTTGCTGGAGCTGGAAGAGGCACAATCCGAAAATACAGAACGTATTTCTTGCATGGAGGAAATACGTACATCTGAAGGGTATGTTACTGAAATGTATTTTAATACTCCTGATGCTTTGCAAGATGCCACAAAAATAAAACTTACAGTAGATGGAGATGAATTAATGAAGCTATTT
>JAYUJS010000013.1:0-4141 GCA_043765095.1 Ferruginibacter sp. | reverse complement strand
ATTATTTTTTCTGCTATATTTTTCATTTGTTTTTGTTTGCCATATTTTATTTCGTTATTAGCCATTTGTATGGCAGTACTATGGTGAGAAATCATGAGCATTACATAATTATCATCCACATCTCCAAGCAATTTCATACCACGTAGGTTCTTCATCATATCTTTCATAGCATTTGCTAAAATATTTTGAGAGTCACTATTATCCATTTTGGTTAAAGGCATTTTATAGTCATTTACAAATTTTTGAAATTGTACTATTTCATCTTTTTGAGCAGCAATAATATTTTTTGCCATACCAATTATTTCTGCATTTTTGCCTGTAGCTATTTGTAGCTCACTCATATCTATGGCTGCTTGGTGCTGTATGCTCATGCAGTTGGCAAAGTCAATATCAAAATCATTTTTCATTTTTATAGTATCCATTTTTTTCATGGTTGCCAGCATGCTTTCCAGCATTGGGTTTCCCATATTCATTTTTTCCATTTGCATGGTATCTTTTTTTGGGGTTGCTGCAAGCACACTATCTATTCTATCTTTTACCTGTATACTATTAGGGTTATTATTACAAGCTATTAATAAAATTGCTGTAAGTATTATTATATATTTCATATTTGTAGCCCTTTAAATCCCCCAAGGGGGACTTTGGAAGTCTGAAAATATTTACAGACTTCTCTTTTTAAAATGTTAATAAAAAAATTTATAATTATTCATTCCTTATTTGTTGGTGTCCCGACCAAGATTAAATTTAATTTTTACTCATTTCCTCGCATGCAATGGCACATGTACTACAGTCTGTAGCACACAATGTACAGTATTCTATGTGTGCATATTTTTCGCATTCGTCTGCACAAGCATTACAAATAACTGCACACAACTTGCAAATTTGCTTTGCAAAAGCACTATCTGCAAGCATATACTTTACTGCTAACTCACAAATGTTTGCACAATCATTTGTAAATTGTATACAGACCAGTTGTTTTTTCACATCTGCCTCATGCAAGCAAGCATAGCTGCATTGCCTGCATACATTTGCACATGCAGTACAATCTGCTATACAAACTTTGTATTGTATATTATTCATGTTATACTTTAAAAAACAAATTTTTCTTTTTTTTGTTCTTCTAAAACCATTGTTTCATCTTTTTCTGTAGCCACATCCAATTCTAATTCACACATAATGGTAATATCTTCTCCTACCATAATACCTCCTACCTCTAACGTTTTATTCCACTCCAGTCCCCAATCTTTTCTATTTATTTTTCCCTTTACGGTAAAGCCTGCTTTTTCATTTCCGTTGTGGTCTTTTACAATACCACCAAATTCTACATTCAATTTTATTACTTTCATTATTCCCTTCATGGTAAGCTCACCCCACATATCATGCGTTTTTCCTTCATTAGCTTTTTCAATACTAGTGCAGGTAAATGTTATTTGTTTGTGTAGTTTTACATCAAAGAAATCTTCACTTTTTAAATGCTCATCCCTTTTTTCATCCCCCGTACTTACTGATGCTACATCTATCCACAAATCTATTTCAGCAGTAGTAAAATCTTTTTCTGTTGTATAAATGTTGGCATCAAATGTTTTAAAAAAACCTTTTGTATGTGCAATCATTAAGTGCCTTACCTTAAAACCAATTTCGGAGTGTGTAGCATCTACCACCCATTTTGTTTTAGTTGTCATAATTTTATTATTTAATTGTAAATGTTCTAATTGAATTTGCTAGTGCATATATTTCTGCGTTCAGTTCATTCTTAAAAATTTGGAACTTAGCATCTCCATCAGCATTGTAGTCTTGTAAGCGTTTTTGTAAGTCAGTATTTTTTTGTGATAAAGCAGCTATATCTCTTTCGTATTTATCTTTAGCATCTTGTTTTTTAATTGCTATTCTAGCATTAAAATCAGCAATGCTTTTTGTATTTTCTTCAATACGTTTTCCTGTTTCTACTCTATACACATCTATATCGGTAATATAATTTGCATTTGCCACATCTAATTTTTTATTGGCTTCTTTTACATTTTTTTCTGCTTTTTCTACTTTTTGCTCAGGTGTGTTGCAGCTTATTATTACGCTTATCATTATAAATAAAATGACAAATAAGGTTATGATTATTTTTTTCATATTTGTGTAATTTTATTTTAAATATTATTAATAAATTATGCTAACATCTTAAGCTTTAATAAATATTATTTTTAATTACATAAAATCTTTTGTTACTAAAAAATAATTTATTTACTGTAAAATTGAACTATTAATAAAATTTCTTATTACACTATTGTATTTATAAATTGTATAATTCACTTATTTTTATTGTGATCTCTCTTAGGATTAAAGTATAGCTTTTACTTTTTTGTAGGAATAATGTATAAAGGCACTTTTATTTGTCTTAAAACCTTTTCAGTTTCGCTGCCAATAAATAAATGCTCTAACCACTTTTGGCTGTGTGAACCCATAACTATCATTTCTGCTTCTAGCTCTATAGCTGTTTCAATAATTACATCTGCAGTATTTCCTGCTCGTACATAGTTTTTTATTTCTTCATCTCCCAAATGTTCTTTTATTTTATTCAAGTATTTGTAAGAGCTATGTTCTAAATCATCTACCAAGCTCATTGCTGTCATACTCAAATCTGCATAGCCACCAAATCCCATTATAGGGTCGTATACAGAAGATGAATAGTATACAGCATCAGCTAAAACGTGTAGCAGTACTACATTTGCACCAAATGCTTTTGCTAATATATGTCCATACTTAGCAACTTTTTCTGCTGTTGGATGATAATCAATTGCAATTAATATTTTTTTCATATAATTTTTTTTTAGTTAAATGAATATTTTGCTGTCGCCCCCAAAGGCATTTGTCTTGTGCGGTTTTATTCATTGCAACGGGTTTTATAAACTTCTAACTACAATAATGGTAAATAGCTGTTTCTTATTAAATAAGGTGTCAGCCCGAGCTAGTCGAAGGCGGTTGCATTTAACTAAGGCAGCATCCACAAACTCAGCATGACACCCAAATTAATAGGCTTATTTTGTCATTTGCAAAGTGTTTAAAATTTTGTTTAATGTATCTCAGTATGATACCTCCAATTGGTTCTAACTTTTGTCATTTGCTAATCGGTTAAAAATATTTTATGAGTAGCATACCCTGTTACTCCAATAAAAAGAAAATAGTTAAATAATTACAGACTTTAAAAGTAACCCTTCGGGGATTTTTAGGGGGCACTCTACTCCTCCCTATTTTCCTGCAACTCATTATGGTTATCCAATCCTAAACTGTAATAATTATTTTCTTCGTCCTCAGAGCCTATTTTTTCTTGGGCATCATCTAATTCTGAGCCAGGTATATCTAAGCCATTTTCTAAGTCGTTATCATCAAGTTCATCTTGATTATTTTCGTTTTTAAACTTTTGCAATAAAATGTTTTCAGGGTCTATATCAGCTGCAAGTTTTGCATTATTATAAATGTCATCATTTACATCATACCCTAAGTGATAAACTCCATTTTCTTTTCCTATTTGATTTTCGTCTATTTTAACATTTTTCTTTTCGTTCATGATCTTTATTTTAAAAATTACAAATTTTTTAATAATGGCTTTATTATTTTTTGGTGAGGATACAATAGCTGTTAGGAAGATTAATAAATATCTTAAAAATATATCTTCTATGGAGTTATTATAACCTCGGTTGGTGTTTACACCAATAAATATCTTTTAAATATTAGAAACTTAACCCCCTGTGGGGATTTAGGGGTCTTTGATGTTATAACGAAGGCTTAGTTAATTTTTGAGAAAAATAATGCATCACATAATCATGCTGTTCTTTCACGGTTAAGTCATCGGTAATTGCAACAGTAATATCAATCTTGCTAAAATGATTATCCTCTTTAAATAAATTAAATAATTCATTCTTTGCTTTTGTAGGGCCAAATAATAATACTTCATCATATTGTTTTACAATCTCTCCCAATTTTTTAAAATAAGCAAGTTGCTCATGCTGTTCTTTATGGTGCATGGTTTTTTCACTATTGTTTAAAGTGTCCATTTTTTCTTGATGTGTAAAGTCTGAATCTACAGTTTGTGTTTCCGAAGGGTTGTTTGTAAATTCTATAATATATGCTTGTTGGTAGTTTAAATAAATAC
>JAYUJS010000012.1:0-12116 GCA_043765095.1 Ferruginibacter sp. | reverse complement strand
AACGCAAAAGGCATTGCAAAAATAGTATGCGAAAATTTTATAAGGGAAAAGTAATTTTTTATAGTTGGCATAGTGTATTATATAAAAGAAATTTTTTTAAACATTATTTTATCAATTTAAATGGCTGATAGTTTTTTGTGCTTAATTTAGATATATTCATAAAAATTATTGCAGGTCATTTAAATTAAACATTGTTAATTATAACTGCTTAATATTGTTACTAATTTATTTCCTAACCATTAAAACTTATTTTTTAATATTATAAACAGAAAACTTTAAAATTTATTTTTCAAAAAAAATTCACAATATAAAATTTACACTATATAGTTAAACGCTTTATAGAAATGCTTTTTTATTAGTTTAAAAAAATGAGTTATAAATAATATACCTAAAATTATAGAACAATTATTTCAAAATTTCTAAAAAATTAATTTTCATTTTTTATTTTGTTTTAATTCTTAAATTAATTTGTTACTAATTTTTAAAAAAGTTTATGTATTGGTTTCACAATTAATAAAACAATAATTTTAATTTATTTATAGAATTAAATTATTCTTTTAATTGGGCTTTTTTCAATTTGCAATTATAACATATAAAAATTTTAGATTTTTATATGTTATAATGTTTTTTTAAATAATTTTTAGACGTAATTACAAAGCATACATTTACTTTTTTTGAAAAAGTATATGTGGATTGTTGGTTGCATATAAATTATACTAAAGATAATTATCTTCCTATTTTTCTTAACTATATAAATTACCGTTTTAAAAATGTAACATTTTACTTATCTAAGCTTTTTAATACAACTTAATTTCATACCTACATACTGTGTTTATTTTCAATTAATGCTAATAAACAATCAAAAATATTTTTCTAAATATATATTAATTTAAAAAAGTTATAAATTTAGCTTAAGCCCACTTAACCTCTCTCTGCCATTTTTACACCCAATCTCCCATTGGCATAACAATTGACAATTAGCACTTGAACAAATAAAAAAACAAAAATGGGAAAGATTATAGGCATAGACCTTGGAACCACCAATAGTTGCGTATCTGTAATGGAAGGCAATGAGCCAGTAGTAATTGCAAACGATGAAGGGCGTCGTACAACCCCCTCAGTAGTGGCTTTCTTAAAAAATGGTGAGCGTAAAGTAGGTGACCCTGCAAAACGCCAGGCTATCACAAACCCTCAAAATACTATAAGCAGCGTAAAGCGTTTTATGGGTCGAAGGTTTGATGAAGTAACAGAAGAAAGTACACATTGGAGTTATAAAGTAGTAAAGGGTGACAATAATACCGTGCGTATTGACATAGATGGCAGAATGTACACACCGCAAGAAATAAGTGCGATGGTACTACAAAAAATGAAAAAAACGGCGGAAGATTATCTTGGAACAGAGGTAACAGATGCAGTAATTACCGTACCTGCATATTTTAATGATGCGCAGCGTCAGGCTACAAAAGAAGCGGGAGAAGTAGCAGGATTGAATGTACGCCGTGTAGTAAATGAGCCTACTGCAGCAGCTTTAGCTTATGGGTTAGATAAAAAAGGTATTGACCAAAAAATAGCAGTATTTGACCTTGGTGGTGGTACGTTTGATGTATCTGTATTGGAATTAGGAGATGGAGTTTTTGAAGTAAAATCTACCAACGGAGATACTCACTTAGGTGGTGATGATTTTGATAAAATTATTATGGATTGGTTGGCAGATGAATTTAAAGCAGATGAAGCGATAGACCTACGCAAAGACCCAATGGCATTGCAACGTTTAAAGGAAGCTGCTGAAAAAGCAAAAGTTGAATTATCATCTGGCATGGAAACAGAAATAAATCTTCCTTATGTAACTGCTGTGGATGGTGTGCCTAAGCATTTGGTAAAAAAATTAACTCGTGCAAAATTTGAATCGCTTGCAGATAAATTATTCGACCGTTGTTTAAAGCCTTGTGAGCAAGCATTGAAAGATGCAGGCATGAACGTATCACAAATAGACGAAGTAATATTGGTAGGTGGTAGTAGCCGTATACCTAAAGTACAAGAAATTGTTGAAAAATTCTTTGGTAAAAAACCAAATAGAGGTGTAAATCCTGATGAGGTGGTAGCTATTGGTGCAGCTATACAAGGTGCAGTATTGAGTGGCGATATTAAAGATGTATTGTTGCTAGATGTTACACCACTTAGCCTTGGTATCGAAACCATGGGTGGCGTAATGACAAGATTGATTGATAGCAACACAACCATTCCTACAAAAAAATCAGAGACCTTTAGCACTGCAAGCGATAACCAACCAGGCGTACAGATACATGTATTGCAAGGTGAGCGTCCAATGAGTACTCAAAATAAGAGCCTCGGTACTTTTAACTTAGATGGAATACCACCAGCACCGAGAGGAGTGCCTCAAGTAGAAGTTACGTTTGATATTGATGCCAATGGCATTTTACACGTAAGTGCAAAAGATAAAGGCACTGGTAAAGAGCAAAAAATAAGAATAGAAGCAGGTAGTGGTTTGAGCAAAGAAGAGATTGAAAAAATGAAGAACGAAGCAAAAGCAAACGAAACTTCTGATAAAGCAGAAAGAGAAAAAGTAGATAAAATAAACCAAGCAGATAGTTTGATTTTTCAAACTGAAAAACAACTGAAAGAGTTTGGCGAAAAAATTCCTGCTGAGAAAAAAGCACCTATTGAAGCGGCACTTGAAAAATTGAAGGAAGCACACAAAACACAAGATGTAACACAAATAGATACCGCAAGTGCTGAAATGAATGCAGCTTGGGCTACTGCTAGCGAGGATATGTATAAAGACACACAGGCTAATGGTGAACAACCAAGTGCTGAGCAAGCAGGCGCACAACCACAAGGAGCAGATGCTGGTGAAAATGTTACTGATGCAGAGTTTGAAGAAGTAAAATAATATTTTTATAAATCAATAAAATGCCTCGAAATTTTTCGGGGCATTTTATTTTTCAGATAATTATATTTTAGATTATTATAAATTAATCAAAATTTACATATTTGAGAAATTATTAGCAAACATAGGGTTGATAAAAATAACATTAATACTACCCAGTTTAAAGCTTAAAATAAATTAAATTTATTGCCATTAATACTTTCAAAATTTTTGGTTATGATAAAGAAAAAAATTGCATTACCTCAAAACTTCCATCGCCCTTTTTATGCAGTTATCATTTTCATTAGTAACCTCCACAAAACCTTCTGATTTAAAAAGCTGCCGTGCTATGGACGATTTAATAATTTTTTCTAAAACCTTTTTTTCTATTACATCAATACTTTTTGTAATGATAGAATCTTTATTGGCAAGTGTTTCAAAATATTGCCAGTCTGTAGCAGACAGTTTAAAACTACTTACAAATTGTGTTGGATTTTTATATGCAGAAAGTGCTTGTTGATGTAGTTTGTAATAATTATACCCAAAATTATCTAATGTGCCTTTGCCATATATTTTAGCAGAAATAAATCCTATTCTGCCAGTATCAGCTGCCACAAAAAAATCGGGGCTTATACCACCGCCACCGTATAATTTTTTCCCTGCTTGCGATTTGTACAATTTTGTAGTATCATTTTTAACTGAATCTGCGGTTACCATTTCTCCATCGGTGAGCCTATTGCTTACATCTGCATAGTAAGATTTGCTGCCGTTTTTGTAAGACCGTTGTATGCTTCTACCTATGGGTGTATAGTAGCGTGCTACAGTAAGGCGCAGTGCACTAAAATCGCTAAGGTCGTATTGCTCTTGTACTAGTCCCTTACCAAAGCTTCGCCTACCCACTATTGTAGCCCTGTCCCAATCTTGCAACGCACCCATTACAACTTCGCTAGCACTTGCGCTACCTTCATCTGCAAGCACTACTACTTTACCTGTTTCAAACTGTCCTTCTCTGCGGCATCGATATTCTTTTTTTGGGTGATGAAGCCCTTCGGTATAGGTTATTAATTTATCGCCAGCCAACAATTCATCTACAATTTCTGTAGCCTCATCTAATACTCCTCCCCCATTGCCTCTAAGGTCTAGCACAAGGCTTTTCATATTCTTTTTTTTGAGGGTAAGCAATGCATTCATAAATTCTTTATAAGTAGTACTGCTAAACTTATTAAGCTTTATATACCCAACAGTATCTGTAAGCATATAATATGCATCAAGGCTTGGTATTGGTATGCTGCCTCGCTTTACTTCTTTTAGCAATGTTTTTCCATTTCGCAAAATGGATAAATTAGTTTTACTATCATAGTTACCTCTTAAAAAGGTTCTTATTTTATCTGCTGATATTTTTATGCCTGATACTACACTATCATCTGCTTTTAAAATAATATCTCCAATTTGTAATCCTGCTTTTTCTGCAGGCCCATTTTCTACAATTTGAATAATATTAAGGCTATCGTCTATCATATTAAATTGTATGCCTATGCCAAAAAAACTACCTTTTATTTCGTCATTTATTTGTAATAGTTCTTTAGATGGGATATATACAGAGTGGGGGTCTAGCTTGCTAAGAATAGCTAGTATAGCAGTGTCAGTAAGTGCTTTGGTATCTACTTTGTCTACATACCTACTATTTATAAGGTCAGTAATTTCTTGTAGTGCATTTCTTTTTTCGGTAGAAAAAAACTTTCTGCCTGGCATGCTTTCTTTCATTTTGTAGCCTATAAACATGCCTAGTATAATGGTAACACTAAAAAGTAATGGAAGCCAAATGTTTAGTTTTTTATTGTTCATTTTATATTTTTAGAACTATTGAATTTAAGTAAAATTTTTGTTTAATTAGATGTTGATTAAAGATAAAAAGATGAATAGCGGCGGGATGGGAAGTAGTACCCCACAGACCCGCTGTAAGCGGGGCGAGGAGTACTACGGACAGCCCGAACCAAAGCTCAGTATGGGTCTACGGTTGACCGCCCCGCAAAACAAATTAATTTTATTTTTAAAAATTTAAATATTTTTTGCGAAGATAATTTTTTAGTTCAGTTTTTAGTACGAATGTTTTATCTTGTTCTCCAAATTTATAATAAATGTATTCAATACTTATTGCAGACAGCGGTTCTACTAAAACACAATGGTGTCTTTTGCAAGGCAACAAAAAGAAAATGATTTCCACCCAAGGTATTAGTCCTTATTTTTTAAATGATAAAAGTATAGGTGAAATATTATGTAATGAACTTGTACCAAAACTAGGCAAGCTTGAAGTAAATGAAATATATTATTATGGCACAGGTTGTAGTAATCCTGTAAATATTTCGCTGGTAAAACGTGCTTTAAAAAAAGTTTTTCCAAAAGCTAAAGTTTATGTAGACCATGATTTGCTAGGTGCCGCAAAGGGATTGTGTGGAGATGAAAAAGGAATTGCATGTATACTTGGCACAGGCTCTAACTCTTGTTTTTATAATGGAAAAAAAGTTGTAAAAAATAGCCCAGGGCTTGGTTTTATTTTGGGCGATGAAGGTAGTGGGACACACTTGGGAAAAAAAGTATTGCAACATTATTTGTATGGCACTTTTGATGAAGAGTTGATGGATAAGTTTAAAGCAAAATACACGGAGACAAATGCAGAAATATTAGATAATGTTTACAAGAAAGATTTACCAAACCGCTACATTGCTGGCTTTGCTTCTTTTTTAGTAGAAAATCGTGGGCATTATATGATAGAGAATATTATTGAAGATAGCATTAACGATTTCTTCTTTAACCATATATACAAATACAGAGAAAGTTGGACAATGCCAATAAATTTTGTTGGTAGTGTGGCTTATGGTTTTAAAGATACATTAAAGCAAATGTGTAGTGACTATGAATTAAAATTAGGAAAAGTAATTAAAGACCCAATGGATGGGCTTATAAAGTATCACCAAAAACATTTAATAAAATAATAAAAAAACTGTACAAACATATAATATATTATTTATATTTGTAAAATAAAAGAAATAATAAAAATTAACTTATTTATTAAAATAAATTGCTACATTGTATTTCCATTTCAAAATATAAAACTTAAAATTATGAATTTCAAAATTTTACTTACAGCAGGATTAATAGTAAGTGCATTTGCAACAAATGCGCAAGATGCTAACAAAGGTTTCGCTATAACAGGCGATGGTCATAATGACTATATGTGGATGAACATACGCCAAATAGATTTAGGTACGGGGCAGGTTACAAAATCTATTTTTGACCGTAATAAAACTAACTATAATATTACAGATGTAGCAGCCAAAAAAACATTGAGCCAAACTACAATAAATGACGGTACTGCTTACAGTGCTAGCCAGTACCCTACTGCAAGTTTTGTGGCAGCTGCTGCTTACGATAGAAGAAGTGAAAAATTATTTTTTGTGCCTATGCGAATAGGACAACTACGTTGGATGGATGCAAACGTAAAAAATGATGCACCTGATTTTTATGCTGTAGCAATACCTAACTACAAGCCTAGCGCAAATGCTGATGAAAATAATAATATTACTAGAATGGTAATAGCATCTGACAATAATGGCTATGCAATTACAAATGATGGTAACCATGTATACAAATTTACAACTGGTAAAAACCCTACAATTACTGACCTTGGTGCTTTGATTGATGCTGCGGAAAATAAAGGTCTTTCTATACATAACAAGTGTAGCAGCTGGGGTGGGGATATGGTTGCTGATGCGTTTGGTAAATTATACATTATTTCTGCAAGTAGAAGCATTTTTGTAGTAGATGTAAATACTCTTATTGCTACTTATAAAGGCACTATTGGTGGTTTGCCTGCAAACTATACCACAAATGGGGCTGCTGTAGATGCTGATGGAACTATTATATTAAGCAGTGCTACTGCATTTGTAGGTTACTATAAATTAAATTTGAAAGAATTAAGTACTACTAAAATGGAAGGTTCTGATGTTGTATACAGTGCATCTGACCTTGCAAGTGGTAATTTATTGTACCAAAAAGAAGCATATCAAGCAAGAGCTAATTCTTTTGCAAATGTGGCTGGCCCATCTACAAAAATTGTAGCTGCTGATAATACTGTTTTTCCAAACCCAGTAACTGGTGCTAGTTTTAATTTAATGCTAGCTGGAAAATATCAAGGTAGCTATATTGTAGTGGTAACAGACCTTGCTGGTAGAGCTTTACAAACTAATAGAACTAATATTGCAAAAGGACAACAATTACAACTAATAAATTTACAAAGTCGCCCCACTGCTGGCACTTATTTAGTTAAAGTGTTAGATGAGAAAGGCACTGAAATTTTGTCTGAAAGAGTTGTGTTTTTATAAAATATTTGGTTATAAGTACAAGGCTGCTCTTTAGGGCAGCCTTTTCTTTTTTAATAATAATAAAACAAAATGAATTATTAATGTTTAGAATAAATTTTTACAAAGTGAATTATACCATTTGTAAATTTAGTTTAGTCCAATTTTCGAAAAATAACAGATGTCAGCCTGAGTTTGTCGAAGGCGGGTATCTTTATGAGTATTTGGTTTGACAAGCTCAGCTTGAGAACACTTTAGATAAAACTATTTATAATTTATAAAGGGTATTAAAGAAAGTTTAATGAAAAATAATAATTTTTAAAATTTGTCAAAATTTTTTAAAATTTGTCAAAATTTTTTAGTTTTTATTAAAACAATTTTCTTAAGGCATATTAAAACATTTGCATCTTTACCAAGCTCTTTATTTATTGTCTTTTTTGTTTTATTAAGCGTTTTATCATTTTATAACAACCGTTTTGTTGTAAATTGCGAAAGTTTTATCTTATACTTAATATGAAAATAGATTTATTGGCTTTTGGAGTGCACCCCGATGATGTAGAACTTAGCTGTTCGGGAGTTTTGCTAAATGAAAAATTTATTGGCAAAAAAACTGGTATAATAGATTTAACACAGGGAGAACTTGGAACAAGAGGCACTTTGGAAACAAGGTATAATGAGGCAGCAGCTGCAGCGGTTATTTTAAAAGTGGATGTGAGAGAAAATTTAAAAATGGCAGATGGTTTTTTTATAAATGATGAAATACATCAGAAAAAAATAATTAATATACTTAGAAAATACCAACCAGAAATTATAATTTGTAATGCCCCAGAGGATAGACACCCAGACCATGGGCGTAGTGCTAGCTTGGTAAATGATGCGGCTTTTTTAAGCGGATTACTAAAAGTAGAAACTGTAGAAAACGGAATAGGGCAAAAACCTTGGCGACCAAAATATGTGTTTCAATACATACAAGATAAGTATTTAAAACCAGATTTTGTAGTAGATATTTCGGCATCGTTTGAGCAAAAAATGGAATCTGTGAGAGCTTATAAAACACAGTTTTATGATCCACAATCTGAAGATGGTAATCAAACGTACATCTCCACACCAGCTTTTTTAGACGGCATAATAGCAAGGGCTGCTATGTTTGGAAAAATGATAGGCGTACAATATGGTGAGGGATTTATAAGTAAGAAAATGATAGGCATTAATAATTTAGATTCGTTAATACAAAAAAATACTTAATAACATCATTTATAGAAAACCAAGAAAAAAACATATCTAATGGCTTCAATAACACCAAAGTTTAAAAACATAACTGGTACTAATTTTCACAAAGAATTAAAGCAACGTGTAAACAATTATTTTGTAGAAAATAATAAAAAACCGACAGGCAATTTTTCATTGCATTTTAAGGCTATTTTATTATGGACTTTATTTGTTACATTTTTTGTATTAACTATATTTTTTAATACTGGTAATTGGATGATAAGCATAGCAGAGTGCATTGTGCTAGGCGGACTTACAGCAGCTATTGGTTTTAATGTGATGCACGATGGCGGGCATGGAAGTTTTAGCGATAGTCCTTTTTGGAATAAAATAGCTGCATTTTCTGTAAATGGGCTTGGTGCAAGCATGCTAATGTGGAATAATAAGCACAATATAATACATCATACATACACCAATATAGATGGTATAGACGATGATATTGAAATAAAACCAATGCTTCGTATGTGTGAAACTCAAAAAAAATATAAAGTACATCGCTTTCAACATATTTATGTTTGGTTTTTATATACATTGCTTTTATTAATATGGGTATTTGCTACAGACTACACAAAATATTTTAAGAAAAAAGTTGGCAATGTTCCTATTAAAAAATTTAGTACGTTTGACCATTTTGCTTTTTGGGCTGCAAAGATTTTTTACTACGCAATGTTTATAGCATTGCCTATTTATAAGTTTGGCTTTGTAAGTTGGTTAGTTGGTTTTTGTGTAATGGCAATGTTTGCAGGTTTTATATTGAGCATTGTTTTTCAACTTGCACATACTGTGGAAGAAACATCTTTTCCTGTACCTATTGAGGCTACAAATGATATAGAAAATGAATGGGCTATACACCAAATTGAAACTACCGCAAATTTTGCTACAAAAAATAAAGTTATATCTTGGTTAGTGGGTGGGCTTAATTTTCAAATTGAACATCATTTATTTCCAAAAATTTCTCATATACACTACCCTGCAATAAGCAAAATAATAAAAAGTACTTGCGAAGAATTTAATGTAAAATATATTGAATATAAGAGAATGCGTGATGCTGTAATATCTCATGCCATGTATTTAAAAAAAATGGGAGCGGCATAATTGATTTTAGATTTTTTTGAACCCCGATTTAATTATTAAATCGGGGTTTTTATTTATTTAAAAAATTAAGTTTAAATTTATACTAAATAAATAAACATGGCAAAAAATAACTGGCACGAAAAACATTTAGAAACATCTACTTTCGGGCAACGATTATCTGATAAAATTGCAGGAGGTATGGGCTCTTGGCGTTTCATAATTTGGCAAACAGTAATTGTTTTGATATGGATGACTCTAAACATTGTAGGCATAATAAACCACTGGGACCCCTACCCTTTTATTTTGCTAAATTTAATTTTTTCTACCCAAGCAGCTTATGCCGCTCCTATAATAATGATGAGCCAAAATAGGCAAAGCCAAAGAGATAGAATACAAGCTGATAACGACTATAATACAAATGTGGAGGCAAAAAAAGAAATAGAGGCTTTACAACTACATTTAAATAAATTGGAGACTGAAAAATTAGATAAAATTATTAAAATGCTAGAAGAATTGAAAGTGAATTAATTTAAAAAATTTTATTAAACAAAAAAGCAAAATAATTCAAAGACTGGTATTTTTAACAAGACATTTTTTTACATAAACGCACATATTACCCCTCCCATTAAGCCCATACAAATAACCCAGTAGCCTACGTGTATAAAAATATATTTAGCTGTCTTTCTATTCCACAAAGCATTTACACCTATTACCGGCAATGCTATAAATAATGCAGCAATAACACCATGCAATACACCGTGTTTAAAAGTTCTAAAACGACTACCGTATAAATCGTAAAAGTTTTTCTTAAATGCTACAACATCATAACTTGTATCTCCATTAAATACAGACTCGAAACCCATTTGATGAATAACCATTGTATGCAATGCAAGCGAAATCATACAGCCAAATAAATAAGACAAAATAAAAATAAGCAGCATGTTTGCCCCTTTCATAGACTCTTCCGAAATGCCTATTGTATTCATCCATTCTTGCCCAAAAACTTTTGGGTTATACCATACAAACCCTACAATAATAGGGATAAGCCCAGTTGCTAATAATAACCAGTAGTTTAGTTGCATAATTTATTTTTATTGTATATTTATTTATTATGAATAATTGTTAACCGAAATGATATTATAAAGTATGACTGATTTTATGGCCAGCATTTATCAACTACATAGTTACTACGTAATAATTACCAAATTAATAATTTCATCTTTAACTATATTGACTACTCTATTATTGCTTTTGATAAAGCCTATATTAACTACAAACAGTTTGATTGTTTTAGAGCTAGAAATATTTTTACATAACAAAACAAATACTGTTTATGTTTCAATAGACGAATTTGAATTATCCAATTAAAATTAACCTATCTTAAAAGATGAAAAAATTGAAATATTCTACAAGATAACTAAGAAGTTATGAAGCATCAAAAGTTAGAGGTAATATTTTTCTTTGCTTAATATGGCAAAGCATTTATACACATTATAAATAATTATGAAATGGCTTAGGTATTATTAGCTGCCATTTATGCCCAAAGCTGGCAGATAGATATTCTTTAAAAAGTTAAAACAAAATTTTATTAACATACTTTTTTGGCGACAATGACAAGGCAATAGTTCTGTGTAATGCGACCGCAACCCCTTCAAAATTCGACCGAGTAATACGAGTTCGATAAAATCATGTAAATTTATCTCATCATATTTTGACAAGAAATAAACTTAATACCTAAAGCCCACCTAACTCTCCACATTTTCCAGAAATTACAACTTATCAAAATACATGCTTATTTTAACAACTAAAAAATAAACTATCGCACTAAGTTGGAATGAAATAAAAATAGGGCGTTAAATTTTTCCAAAGAATATTAACTTTACTATATGAATTTTACTTTAGAAACAATTGCCTTTAACATACAATCTTGCGTATTAGCTCAAACCGCAGGAGCACACCGCATTGAGCTATGCGACAACCCTACCGATGGCGGCACTACGCCATCAATGGGTTTTATAAAAATGGCAAGAGAAAAATTGCACATACAACTTTTTCCCATAATACGCCCACGTGGTGGAGATTTTTTATATACCAATGATGAATTTGAGGTAATAAAAGCAGATATACAACTATGTAAAGACCTTGGTTGCGATGGCGTAGTAATTGGGATTTTAAACGCTGATGCAAGCATAGATAAAACTAGGTGCAGCATTTTAGTTAACATGGCATACCCAATGTCAGTAACTTTTCACCGAGCTTTTGATAGAGTAATAAACATGGAACTGGCATTGGAAGATATAATAGAAATAGGGTGCGAACGAATACTTACTTCTGGCTGCTACCCTACTGCATTGGAAGGTGCAGATAATTTGCAAAAATTAATATTACAATCTAACGATAGAATAATTATAATGCCTGGCAGTGGTATAAGAGCCGCCAATATTGCCGAAATAGCTGCACTTACAGGAGCTACTGAATTTCACAGCAGCGCAAGAATAAAAGTAGAAAGCACTATGAAAATATTTAAT
>JAYUJS010000011.1:0-4146 GCA_043765095.1 Ferruginibacter sp. | reverse complement strand
TACTTTTATTTTTTTTAGTGAGCTAAAACAGCAGCTATGATGAGCTTTGGTGGCGTCGCACATTTGGAGTTCAGTTCTTTATTCAGCTTTCATTATGTACTAAAAGATTTAAACTCAAAACCTATCAATAGCAAGTATCTACATAAAAAAATGTAGTTATTACGCTTATCAGTATTTTACCCTTATATAAATTTTGTAATTGATAAAAATTAAGAATATCAACTTCTTTTATTCTTAATTATTAGTCAATTTTATAAATGCATTTAAAAAATATATTATAGAAATTTTTTGTTTTGATTATCAAAAATTTTTTCTACAGCTGTGTCATTAAATATTTGTACAGACCTCATATTGTAAAATTACAATTTTTACATTAACGCTTTTAAAAAAAATAGCAACTCTATAAAATTTTAAAAGCTAATATTTACATTTCTACCACCACCACTACTTATACTACCTCCCAACAAGCCCCCAAAACCGACCTTTACTGCGGTGTTTATATTGTTACCTTGGTAGCCAACAACAACATCTACCCGCAGTATTTTAAATATGTTTTCAATACCAACAAATGCATCTAGGTAGTTACTAATTTTATTTACATAAAGTGCATTTCCACCTATAACCATATTCCAATTTAATTTTCTAAATAATGGAATTTTATTGGTAAGCAACCCATTTAAATGATGTTCTATATGCCCAAAAGTATAAAAAGGTTCAGTTGTACTATATGCATAATAAGGCGATAGCTGAAAACTATTTACATAAGCACTTGCCTCTACTATTTGGTTACCAATAAAATGCTGTTGATCTTGTATAAATACTTGTTTACTATTTAAAAAACCTCCTATACCAAATTTATATTTTAACTCTCCGGCAAGTTTAAAATTTTTATTATCCTGTACAAAAAATTTCCATTTATCAAAATCTACATCACTACCTAATATATTTCTTATTCCCTTTGTATAATTTAAAGTGAATGTAGGGTATTTAGATCCTATAGCTATTTTGTAATTTGGAAATTGTATATACCGTTGCCCTGGTTTAAAACTTATTGTAGCGGCTACAACTACGGCTTGGTGCACATCAAACTGTTGAGCTAACTTTTCAATAGGATAATTAGGTGTTATATTTATTTTTCTATTTTTAGAAAAAAAAAAGTCAGTTGTGTTGTCAAGTGGTATTCTATCTTCATACAAAGCAGAAAATTGTAAACTTACACCACTTTCAAACCTTCTATTATATCCTAAATTTGCAAAATAATTTTCGTAAGTTTTTAAATAATTTTTTCCATAAAATAATGTGCTAATACTGTTGTCTAATGTGGAAATTGTGGCTTCTTTATTAAAACTACTTACTCTCTTACCACCGCTAATTGAAATGGAATATCTTTTTAATTTTGTAGAGGAGCTATCTTGCTCTTTTGTACTAAAAATAATACTTGCAGATGGGTTAATATGTTTATTAGCATAGCCATATCTAATAACTGGTAATAAAGTAAAACCACTACTACTATTTCTTTTAAATCTACTATATCGTCCCTTAAGGTTTACTGCTACACCCTCGGCAGGGTTGTATTCTATATTAGGGTTTAAAACACTAAGCAAAGGCTCTATGCCCCAATAATTATTATGTGTTTTACTTTCATAAAAACGATTAATACCTCTGGTAATTATGTCGAGGGGTCTTATTTTTCGTTGACTTGTGTTTACAGAATCTAAATAGCGCTTGCTTAACATAGAATCTTTATTAGCTTTAAAAATGCTGTCTTTTTTTTCATAATCCATTGCTTCCTCTTTTTCTAATGGTACGGCACGAGTACTATCCCAATAAGCAATGGATTTTTTATTTACATCAGGCTCATATTTAATTATTACTTTATCAAAATATTTTTTTCCAAAATTTGGCGCCACATTGTAATCAGAGTATACTGTTAAAAAATTTCCTCCCATTTTTACACCAAATAAATTAGCATCAAAATGTATAAGTTGATTTTTTACCATGCGCACATTATCATTTACAGGTACATGTAGTTGTTTTATTTGCAAAGTATCTACCAATTCTAATTGCGAAGTTTTGGTAAGTATTAAATCAAAACTTTGGATACTCCATTCTTCGTCAACGATATTTATAATACCAGAAAATAGTGGCTCATACTTTCTCTTAGGCAATACACGTATACTGCTAAGTGTGCGACCATCTTCAAAAATAGTACCTAAGAATTTGTATTTATAAAAATTAAGTGCGCCATCTGCAATGGGGGATACAAAGCCCCGTGGATTAAATTTTTCTGTAAATACTTTTACATTGTTGTTATACAAACTTATGAATGCAGGAAAATTAAAACCAAAACCATCACTACCACTCACTCTACTACTTACTACGTCCATTTTAAATTTATCTGGCTTTGCTGCACTTACTTTTGAAACCGATTCCGATAAGTATAAAATTCCTTTACCTACAGAGTCAAGCCCCATTTCTTTTCTATCTTTTGATTCAACTTTTTTTCCAAAGATTTTTGATGGCAATGATTTTAGCTTTACTAAATCTTTGCCATAAACATTGCATGTAAAAGCATTTACTTGGTTTAAAAAAACTGAACGTTTTTTAATGGCATTTCTTATAATGCTGTATGCAAGGTCTTCTCCCCCTGTTTTTACTATTACATTATCCATACTAAGCTTTTGCTCTTCCATTACAAAACCAAGTTCAGTATCGCTGGTTATAGTTACTTTTTTTGCTACAGTTGTGTAACCTATATTGTTGCAAATAATGGTGTAAGTACCAGCCGTTATGTTTAATGAATATTTTGCCTTATCGTTTGCGCTTACTCCTTTAGTAGTCCCTTTTATAGTGATGGAAGCAAAGGGCAGCAAATCTCCTTTATCGGTGGTTACAATACCGTATAATTTTTGTGCATTTAATTTATTGGCAATAATAAAAAGTAGAGGAAATATAAATATGCGCATTATTTCATTTTGTGTGTAACGAAAGTAGTTGAGCAAATGTTACAAAAAAGATTAAATATTTTAGCGGTAAGATAGGGATGAGATTTATTCTTAAATAATTATTAAAAAAAAAGGAATTATTTATTTGTGAGCAAATCTAAATTTTTACTTTTATCCTTGCTCTCCCATCTGTAGTGAATAGTATAAATATTTTTATCAGTTTTTAAACGGAAAGGTATTTTAACAAGCATATTTACTGTACTACTTTCCATAGAACCACTAATTTTTTTAAGAAACTTTTCTTTTATAATTACTTCTTTTCCTGCTTTATCATATATCCAAAAATATTATTACCTGCTAATATTTCTATTTGCATGCTGCCTGTAATGCCAGTAAAATCTACACTTAGGTAGGCATAAGCAGGCGCTACTCGAATACTAGTATCTACAGTTACTACAATACTTCCACATTTTATTCCATTAGCTTGAGCCGTAGTGCCAGCAGGCGTTGCAAGTGTAATTGTACCATTTATTTTTACTGGCAATAATATATTATTTATAATTTTATTTGGTACATTTTGTATTGGGGCTATTGTAACCTCATTTGTCTTTTTAGGATTTTTTGATTGTGCAAATAATGCCACACTTAAAAAAATATAAGCGGTACACGCTACAAAATATTTTATCATAAATGATTTTTAAAATAAAAATGTATTAATATTATTTATGCTAATAAATTAAAGGCTAAAAATATTTATTTAAAACTAAAACTTTCAACCTTACATCTTAAATTCCTACACCAAAGCCATATCAAGTACTTGTGCCATAGTTTTTACATAATGAAACTTCATACCTTTTATGTATTGTGTATTAATTTCTAGCACATCTTTTTCGTTAAGGTAGCACATTATAATTTCTCTTATTCCACTTCGTTTTGCAGCCAATACTTTTTCTTTAATTCCTCCTACAGGCAACACTTGGCCACGCAATGTTATTTCCCCAGTCATAGCTAGGTATGGTTTTATTTTTCTACCACTATATGCACTCGCAAGTGCACTCATCATAGTAATACCTGCGCTTGGCCCATCTTTTGGTGTAGCACCTTCGGGCACATGTATATGAGCATTTTTTTTGGTAAATAATTCAGCATCTATTCCTGTTTTTTTTGCATTTCCTTTAAGCCATGTAAAGGCTGTACTAGC
>JAYUJS010000010.1:0-1537 GCA_043765095.1 Ferruginibacter sp. | reverse complement strand
TATTATTTCTACTAAAGAATGTGCTTTTGCAATAGGTTTTACTTTACTAGTTTCATCATCTCTCGAATATAGGGATGTAAAAACAATATTGATAGCTGCTAACCTTGCTAGAGAATGATAAGTAAGAAATAAAATGAGTATCTGAAAATTAGAAAATTGTTTTGTTGCAACTAAATTACTTAACCCAACAAATTTTAATAACAATAAAAATACTACTGTAATTGCCCCGTAAGCACCTACACGACTATCTTTCATAATGTCGAGTATCTTCTCTTTTGTCCAACCACCGCCAAAACCATCAAATACATCTGCCAACCCATCTTCGTGAAAAGCCCCGGTGGTTAATACTCCTGCTGCCATAGAAATTACAATAGCAATATTAGTATCAAATAAAAAACTACTTGCCCAGTAAAATAAAAAAGATATGCCACCAACTATCCATCCAATGAGCGGAAAATAACGAGTGGCTTTGTTTATGTAATCCGGATTATGGTCTGTTGTACTAGGACATGGTATGCGGCTGTAAAACATAAGAGCAGTGAAGAATATTTTAATTTCATTTTTCATTTACAACAATCAGTTTGATAAAAAGTTTGTAAGGCTGAGCTTGTCGAAGCTAGTGTGTTTTAATTTAGTATATTAGTTTTTATAAAACCGCCTTTGACAAGCTCAAGCTTACATTTTGATAATTTGAAGTAAGTCATTATTCTTTATTAGAAACCCCTGCCGATTCAAAACTTGCCATATTATTCAAAAAAGAAATAGCAGATTCAATAAGTGGATACGCCACTGCACAACCCGTCCCCTCACCCAAGCGCATTCCCAATTTTAACAACGGCTCTACACCTAAATAATTTAATAAATTTTTGTGCCCATGTTCATCTGATAAATGGCAGAAAATAGCATTCTTTAAAATATCTGGATTGGTTTTATATGCAACTAAAAATGCAGAAGATGCTATGAAACCATCTACCAAAATAATCATATTGTAATCGAATGCTCTTTGCATAGCATAACACATTTGTGCTATTTCAAAACCTCCAAAAGCTTGTAGGGCTTGCATGGGGTCGCTTATTTCTCCATGAAAATCTTTTGCTTTTTTTAGTATCTCTATTTTTTTATTTAGTTGTTCATTATCTAGTCCAGTGCCTCTGCCTACACAATCTTCAATAGGTAGATTACAAAAATTACTCATAAGCATGGAGGCGGCAGATGTATTGCCAATGCCCATTTCTCCAAAGCCAATAATATTACAACCATCTTCATGTAATTTTTTTATGGTATAATGTGGTGCTGTAATGCATTCCATTATTTGAGCATCAGTCATTGCTTTATTAGCTAAAAAACTTTTTGTTCCTCTATCTATTTTTAAATCAATTAAATTTTCATTTGCTTCAAAATCAAAATTTACCCCTGCATCTACTACTTTTAAATTTATTTTATTTTGCTGCGCAAAAACATTTATTGCTGCTCCGCCTTGCAAAAAATTCATTACCATTTGAAAAGTCACTTCTTGCGGATATGCACTTACACCTTC
>JAYUJS010000009.1:0-1538 GCA_043765095.1 Ferruginibacter sp. | reverse complement strand
CCTTCCTGCGTAGGAGGTGGTAAGCCATTACTGTCAACGTTGCTTTTTTTGCATTGTGCAAAACAAAACACAAATGCAATTAAAATTAAAAGGATTATATTTTTCATAATTAAAATGTTTTTTTAACGTAAAATACGCAATATTTTTAAAATATTATGTAATGTTTGAAATATTTACTAATTGATGGTACAAAGTTCTCCATAAGTTCATGTCTATACGATTACTATCTGTAAGCGTTCCATTAAAAGTTGCCGCAGGTAACATAGGGCAGCCATATTCTTCCAAAAAGCCCGTAGGTATTTTGTTTTTATCTATTGATTGAAAAATGTACAGCAGTAATTTTTGGGTAGTGCTTGTATCTATTTGGGCAGTTGATTTAGTGCAATATGTTAACATTGCAAAACATAAGCATGTTTTGATTATCTGTTTCATTTGTAATTTTTTTTATAGTGATTAATACTTCATATCGAATCGACCTTGAGATATTTGTACATCTTCACATCCTGTCTTCTTAAATTTGATTTCAAATTCTCCTGAGAAAATATGATTGACCTTGTCTAATTTTTTAATATCGAAATACCCGCTAATGATTTTTGTAGTACTGTCAAACGTATCATACCGACAACCAGTTACATCATTTGTAAAACTAAATCCAAACTTATTTTTATTTGGTAAAATAATTCTGCCTAAAGTTTGAATTGAATCTCCAAAAAGAGTTAAAATTTGTGTTTTTGTTGGTGATGAACTTAATATTTTATAGGCACTTAAATTAAAAACACCTCCTTGAAAGGTCGCATCATAGTTCAGGCTTAAATTTGCAGTACCAGCAAACCCCTTTGGTTTCCAAGGTTCCCCATTTAATAAAAACCCTAAAGTATTTTTACCTTCCTGTGTAGGGGCTGGTAAGCCATTACTGTCATCGTTGCTTTTTTTGCATTGTGCAAAACAAAATAGGCAAACGATACAAGTGATTCCAATAACTATTTTAATTTCTTTCATGGTTCTATTATTTTTTATAAACTTATGACAAAATAAATCATTTATATGTTGCATGGGTTGCTGTGTCCTCCAATTATAATTTCTGATATATCAGCTCTAATTTTCATAAAGTTACGCTATAGGGTTTCCTACAACTCTTATATCCACGTACAATACCAATCATCCTCTTTTTAAAGAAAATAATAAAATTTTGTGATTATATTCTAAAACAAGCCTTTACTTTTACAAAAATTATAAAAAATGAAGAAAATTTTAATGTTATGCTTAGTTGCATCGTTACCTGCTTATATGTATGCTCAAGCAGGCGAAGAGCCTGTGGATACTGCTTGGAAAAAAGTTTTAAGAGAAAGTTACCCCAAAACAAATGTACTAGTACATACCAAATTAGATGTGCGTTTCGACTATGAAAAGGCATTTATGTATGGCAAAGAATGGCTTACCCTTAAACCACATTTTTATGCCACAGACTCGGTATTGCTAGATGCAAAAGGAATGGATATAAAGGAAGTAGCAATAATGAAAGGATTGGTAAAAACCCC
>JAYUJS010000008.1:0-1538 GCA_043765095.1 Ferruginibacter sp. | reverse complement strand
AACTAAAAAAGCCACTCAAAATTTAGAGGCTTTTGTAAAACAAAATATTTATTATTTAATAACTAATACTACAATTAAAATTATTTGTACCCGCACCTAAAATATCAGCAGCAGCACTGCTCACTCTTATTACCAAACTAGCATTAGGTTTAAGGTCTGGCATAGTATCTAATACTTTTGCGTAAATAGAATTGCTATTTGCTTTATTAGTAATCTTTAAAATTGTGCCTGTTTTAGCTCCATTGTGCAAACAATAATATTTTCCATCCTCCCAGCCGCTAGTACTTTTAAAAACTCCTGCAACTCCATCTTGCGTTTCACCAGTACTTGTAAATGTATTTTTAAAAACACCGTTATTAAAATCTTTGCTTGAAGTAGGTTCTACAATTACATTAGGCACTTCCACAACCTTCTTAGGTATCACCACTTCTTTTTTTACTTTCACTACTTCCTTTGGTACTTCCACCACTTCTTCTATTGATTTTTCTACTACTTTTTTTGCAATAAGCACTTCTTTTTTTACAATTAGTTTTGGCTCTTCTATAGGTTTAAGTACCACTTCTTCGGTGGGCAACTTATCTGTATACCCTACTATTAGTTCTAACCCATCTGCCAGCACATCGGTTGTTAGGTTATTCCACTTTTGTATATTTGGTATGGTGGTTTTATACAATTTACTTAATCCGTACAAAGTTTCTTTTGCTGCTACAGTATGCTTTATTGGGTATTTACTTTTATTTGAAATCTTTACTGGTATATCTCTCACAATAACTTCTTCTTTTAGCTGTTTTACTTCTGCTGGCTTAGCAGCTATTTCACCTTTTGTAACTGGCACTTTTAATAATTGCCCTATTGCAAGTCCTTTTTCATATTCAAGATTGTTCATCGAAGCTAAAAGCCTAGGATTAATATTGTACTTACGACCAATACTTGAAAAACTTTCTTTTGCCACTACAGTATGTGTAGTAGTTTTTTGTGCAATAACAAATAATGGGAGTACAAATAAAAGTATTAATAATTTTTTCATTGTATAAAAATTGTGACTGCAAAGATGCAGAAATACTACGACTAAAATGCAGCAAATTTATTTTTGAAACATATAAAGTATTTGCTAATATTTTAAAAAAATTAACAAAAAAATAGGGCTTTAAATTATTTACTATTTTATATTTACTTCCAATAGTCTTTCAGCTGCAATAAAACATTCTAGCTTATCACCAACCATACATTCACCTACACCTTCGGGTGTGCCCGTAAATATTAAATCACCAATATTTAAAGAAAAATAATTGGAAATATTTGAAATAATTGTAGCAAAATTAAACATCATGTAATTTGAGTTTCCATTTTGCATAATTTCAGTATTTTTTTTTAAAGAAAACTGTATATCAATTTGTTTAAAACTTGGTGTAATAGGTATAAATTTACCAACCGCAGCGGAGTTATCAAATGCTTTTGCTTTTTCCCACGGCAAGCCCTTCTTTTTCAATTCATCTTGTATATCCCTTGCAGTAAAATCGATGCCCACAGTAATAGCA
>JAYUJS010000007.1:0-12149 GCA_043765095.1 Ferruginibacter sp. | reverse complement strand
AACATACCATGTATTAGCTGGAAAAGTAAGTGCTACAGATGTACTAAATGGCATAAAAGCGGGTAAAGGAAAGTTCGTAGCTAAAACAGTAGCAGGTGGTGAACTTACATTTTCCTTAAAAGGAAAAAAGGTACAAATAACTGATGGTAGTGGTAGAAAAGCTTTTGTTACTATTGCAGATGTAAATCAAAGCAATGGGGTTATACACGTTATTGATGCTGTACTCTTACCAAAAAGCTAATGTTGATGTAAAGGTTGATGATAGGTTGAAAAAAAGTTGGCTATTCTGTAAGGGGAATAGCCACTTTTTTGTATAACAAATATTATTGTGTAAAATTTTTTTAAATAATAAAATATTTTTTATAATTTTTTTATATCATTTATTGTAAATTTCTTTTCAAACATATCTCCAATGCTTTTTTGTGATTGTATTCTACGTACAATATCCATACCATCAATTACACTACCAAATGCAGCAAATCCAGCAGTATCCATACTTTTTCCAGCATCAAAGTTAGTTTCATCACCAATGCAAATAAAAAATTCTGTAGTAGCAGTTCCTACAGCATTTCTTGCAAGTGATAGTGTACCATTTGTATGCGAGAGACCAGAAAGTCGTGTGCTTTCGTGTATGATACCTTTTATATTTTTTTTCTTTGGCCAAATACCAGCTTGTATTATTCCATAATTAATATCTATAGGTAAATCTTCATTTTTTAACACTCTATAAAAATTAGCATTTTTATAATATCCTGCATCTATAAATGATAAAATGGCTGCAACAGATTTTGGAGCTTTACTAGGATATAATTCTGCTTCTATATTTCCAAAACTGGTGTTAATAATTATATGTGGGTTTATATATTTTTTTGTATTGCATGATAAAACATTTATAAAAACTAGTATATGAATACAAAATTTAAAACTTAATTTTAGTTGCTTCATATCAAAAATTTAGTTTACTAAAATCTTTTTTGCTGGATTTGCCTCTACATAATTATAAATACTATTTCTAATAAAATCATTGTCAGTATATGGCTGTAGTATATTTTTTAAAATTTCTATAGAAGTAGCATTAATATGTGAAGGAATAAACCCCATGCCCCAAAAATTTCCTTTATCTATTAAAAAACATAACTTTTCATTTTTATTAATACCATTATCTAGCAATGCAAATGTGGGTAATTGTTGTTGTAAAGAAATTATTGCATTTTTTACTCTTCTGTTATAAAGATTTGGTTCTTCCATAAATTCTAAATCTTTTATGTTGATAGGCTCTTTATTTACAAAACAGAGCTTTTCATTTAATTCAAACTCATCCATCATTTTTCTTAGCAATACTTGCCCCTCATGTAATAGATTAAAACAATATACCGTCGGAAAATTTTTTTGTCTTTTGTCAATAGCAAGCCTTGTGTAGCCTCGATTATCTTCAAATGTATACAAAGCATATTTTTGCATGGGTTGTTTTTGAGCATAATTATATTTTGGCCACAACCTTTTTATTTCAGTGCTTTCTAAAATAAGTGCGTGCAATTCGTTAGCACATTCTTTATGAGAAATATTTGCTACTAGTCTTAAAAAATTTTGTCTTCTACTACCTGTATCATTGTGTGTAAAATGGCTGCTTACCCTTTTTCGTATATTAATAGCTTTGCCTACATAAATTATTTTTCCTTTTACATCATGAAAATAATATATGCCTGCTGTTGTCGGTAATGATACTATTTTTTTCTTATCGAGCTGTGATGGCAGCCATTGCTCTGCGGAGGTGCGTTTTAGCATTTTATCAATATGTTGCATACCCCCAACTTCTAGTATTTTATCAAATAAAATTACAGTAGCCGCAGCATCTCCGTCTGCTCTATGCCTATTTTCAATATTAATTTGCAAGCTTCGGCACAAATTGCCTAAACTATAAGAGGGTAGCGCAAGGAAAGTTTTTCGTGCAAGCCTCACTGTACAAAGCTTATTTACTTTTAGATCGTAGCCACATTTTTTTAGTTGATGAAAAACAAATGAGTAATCGAAATTTACGTTGTGAGCTACAAAAATATTTTCTCTTAAGAGTTCAAAAATAGTGTGCGAAACTTCTTTAAACGTAGGGGCATTTGCTATCATAGCATTACTAATGCCAGTAAGTGCTGTTATAAAATGAGGTATATTTCTTTCTGGGTTTATTAAAGTTGTAAAATGCTGCACAACTCTTTTTCCATCATGTATATGTATTGCTATTTCTGTAATACCACTGTTTACAGCACTTCCTCCTGTTGTTTCTATATCTACAATTGCGTACAATTTTTTTATTTTTAATAATAAATTATGATTAGCTATAAAATTCTTGCACAATATACTAATTATTTTAGTTTAATGTAGTGTACATTACAAATCATATTTCACTATTTTATAGTTCTTTTATATTTTAATTAATTTCTAATTTTTAAATATGGTAAGCAATCATATAAGTTTACAAATAAAATATTACTATACTTTTTTTTATTTCAATCTTTTTAATAAAAAAAAACCTAATCTAAATCATTGAATTACGCATTTATTTGAATAAAAAAAGTTTAACCTTTTTTAGAATGTTTATGCAAAAGAGTAAACGAATTTATAAATAAAGGTAATAATCCTTTAGTAAATCAATAAAGTCGATTGAATAATTTCCACTAACATCTTTAATGTAAATGTTTGTTTCTTTTTTGAATGATGAAATACTTGAAATAATAATTATACTTCTAAAAAAAGAGTGGGTAGGAGAGTGTTGCACATTAAGCCGTTCTGTTATAAAATAATTATTAGCTTTTGCAATCATTTCAATCTTATTTATAAATTCAAAAGGCAATAATATAGCCGCTTTACCACTACTAGATAAATTATTTTTAATGGAAAGTATTAAATTTTCAAATGATAATCCAGTATAATGCATGGCTGTGTTTCTATCTGCCTTTGGGGAGTTTAACTGGTTTATGTAAAACGGAGGGTTACAAATTATAAAATCATATTTTTCGTGTGATGCAAAATATTCTATTGGTCCATGAAAAGTTTGTATTTGATTTTTAAAATATGAAGAATCTATATTTTCTGTTGCTTGTAAATAAGCATCAGCATTAATTTCTATGGCATCAACTTTTACAGTTGTTTTTTGAGCAAGCATCATACTTAGCAAACCTGTACCACAGCCAATATCCATAATTTTATTTGGTGTAATTTCATTTTGCTCTAATTTATTTGCAACCCAAGCCCCAAACAGACATGCATCTGTACACACTTTCATAGCACAATTATCTTGTTTTATAATAAATTTTTTAAATTGAAAGTATGTGTTCAAGGTACAATTTTAGAATGTTAAATTATGTTTTTTAGTAGCACTATCATAGTTTGTTATAGAAACATTAAATAATTTTAGTTAATTTAAACTATAATTTTTAATATTATTAATAATTTTTTTATTAATAAAATTTACTAAAACAAATCTTTATGTAAACTAACTTTATCATTATATAAAAAGATAATAAAATTGTAAATTAACTTTTACATAATAAAAGATATTCTTTTACATTAAATTTTTTGTACTATTTTTTTAACCTTAAAACGATTTGTAGATGCATTATCACTTTTAGTATATTTGTATTTTATAATCTTGTTTTTCAAAAGTATTAAATAACTTTTGCACAACAAATAAACTCATTTTATGAAATTTTTTATAGACACAGCAAATCTTGCACAAATAAAAGAAGCAAACGACCTTGGTATTTTAGATGGTGTAACTACCAACCCATCACTAATGGCAAAAGAAGGTATACAAGGCAAAGATGCGGTAATGAAACATTACGTAGATATATGCAATATGGTGGATGGCGACATAAGTGCTGAAGTAATTGCTACAGATTTTGATGGTATAGTGGCAGAAGGAAAAGCACTAGCTGCATTGCATAAAAATATTATCGTAAAAGTACCGATGATAAAAGATGGTATAAAAGCTGTAAAATATTTTACTGATAATGGTATAAAAACAAATTGTACATTAATATTTTCTGCAGGGCAAGCTTTACTAGCTGCAAAAGCAGGAGCTACTTATGTTTCACCATTTATTGGTCGAGTAGATGATATGGGAGCAGATGGCGTAGAATTGATTCAGCAAATCCGTCACATTTATGATGTACAAGGTTTTCATTCAGAAATATTGGCTGCATCTATCCGTAATCCTTTGCACATTATAAAGTGTGCAGAAGCAGGTGCTGATGTGTGTACTTGTCCACTTGATTCTATTTTGGGTTTGTTAAAACATCCATTAACTGATATTGGATTGGCTAAATTTTTGGAGGATGCTAAGAAATTTGCATAATTTCTTTTTTGTAAGGGTACATGATAAAATTTGTAAAATATTTTATTTATTTGTTTTTTCTTTTCTTTACACTTGTCTTCAATTCAACCAATACTTCGTTTGCAGATTTTAATGGAGGGTCATCCAATTTTTTTATATACAAATCAAATTCTTTAAAAATAGTAGAATCAGTTTTTAAAGTTGTTTTTATAGTAACTTTTTCTTCTTTAAAATTATTAGGTATTATAATTGAATTACCAATAAATTTCGCTTGAGCACAAGTAAATAAAATTTTTGTACTATCAAGTGGTAAATATCTACCATTGCTAAAAAGTCCATCTATATTAATATAATTGTGTGTGCCTTTTTTTAAACTATCTGTATATAAGTTTACAAATATTTTTTCAATTTTCTGCGCTTTGCTTGTAAAAGAAATTATAATAAAAAATGCTAATCCAAATGTTTTCAAATTTATCTTACTTTATTTTATTTATGCCTAGGCAAATTTATGTTTATAATAACTATGAGACGATTTTGAGTTTAAAATTTTGTTGTAGAATAGTTAAAAATAAAAAAGTTTTTTTATATCAACCTTTCACCACATATTTGCATTAAGAATGAAAAAAATAACTAATAATAATGCGTGGTGGTGGTTCAATCAAAAATTGATTGTGCTATAGTCGCTTATTTATATATTTTTAAATAAAAGCCCTTGCACACAGCTTGGGCTTTTTTAATATAATAAAATGAACAAAATAAATTTAATTACTACTTGCACCAAAATACCTGCTGATTTGTACACCCCTGTGGGTATATACTTACGTATGAGAGATAAGTTTAGAGATACCATTTTGCTTGAAAGTACCGATTCTCATGCTGGTGAAAATAGTCGATCCATCATTGCCATAAATGCCATTGGTGGTATAGAAATTATTGATTTGCATAAAGCTGAGTACAAATATCCAGCACAAAAAATAGAGTCGATTACTATTTCTACAAAAGATAATGTCAGCAATATTTTAGGTAATTATTTGGATAGTTTTGATGCAGCCATACCTTTAGAAAAAATATCAACTATAGCTCAAGGTTTATTTGGCTATACTACATATGATGCAGTTCAATTTTTTGATTCTATAAAATTAAATTCTTTAGTAAAAAATGAGGATGCCATACCATTAATACGTTACAGATTGTATCAATATGTTATTGTTATTGACCATTTTAAAGATGAAATTATTCTTTGCGAAAACAATATAAACGGAATAGAAAGTAGGGTAGATGATATAGAAAATATTTTGCGAAGCAAAGATGTACCAGTTTTTCCTTTTACAATAAAAGGAACTGAAACACAAGATATGTCCGATGAAACCTATAGAGCAATGGTGCAAAAAGGTATTGACGTATGCAAGCGTGGCGATGTATTTCAAATTGTATTGAGTAGAAGTTTTCAGCAAAAATATATTGGCGATGAATTTAATGTTTATAGAAGTTTACGAAGTGTAAACCCAGGGCCATATTTATTTTATTTTGATTACGGCGATTATAAATTGATGGGCAGTAGCCCAGAAAGCCAGGTGGTTATTAAAGATGGAAATGCAACTGTTCATCCCATTGCAGGCACTTTTAGGCGAACAGGTAATGATGAAGCAGACAAACAACTTGCCATAGATTTAGAAAACGATGCAAAAGAAAATGCAGAGCATATTATGTTGGTGGATTTGGCAAGAAATGATTTGAGTAGGGTTTGTAATAATGTAAGTGTTACGCAATTTAAAAACATAAATTTTTACAGCCACGTAATACACATGGTGAGTGAAGTGCAAGGCAATATTGGCGAAGAAAAAAATCCATTTAAAATTATGGCATCTGTTTTTCCTGCGGGTACGCTTAGTGGTGCACCAAAGTATAAAGCTATGCAATTGATAAATGAGATTGAGCAAAACAACCGTAGTTTTTATGGTGGTGCAATTGGTTACATTGGTTTTGATAAAAGTTGTAATCATGCCATTATGATTCGTACATTTTTATGCAGAAATAATACACTAACCTATCGTGCAGGTGCTGGTGTAGTAGCGGCAAGCCTTCCACAAAGTGAGTTGGAAGAAGTAGGACATAAGTTGGGGGCGCTGAAGAAGGCGATTGTGTTGGCGGAAGGGATAGGTAGTTGAAGGTTGAAAGTTCAAGGTTCAAGGTTCAAGGTTTAAATTTTTTGCGGAGCAAAATTAACTTGCAACCTTGTTTCACCCAAAACGCCTTTCAGTCTTCTCGGCAAAATAATTTTGCGAAGCAAAAAAAACTGTGAAACTGTGAAAAAAAAATAAAACGGTAAAATAAAAATATGAAAATATTAGTATTCGACAATTACGATTCATTCACCTACAACCTCGTTCATCTTGTAGAAAAAATTACAGATGAAAAGCCAGATGTATTTCGTAATGACAAAATAGCTTTAGAAGATGTAGCACATTATGATAAAATTATTTTATCTCCTGGCCCTGGCATACCAGAAGAAGCAGGATTATTGCTGCCTTTAATAAAAATGTATGCAGCCACAAAACCTATACTGGGTGTATGTTTGGGGCATCAAGCAATTGGAGAAGCTTTTGGAGCAAAGCTCATCAATTTAGATACTGTTTTTCATGGGGTAGCCACAAAAATTTTTCAAACAGAAAACAAATCTTTATTGTTTAATGGATTTGAAAACGAATTTGAAGCAGGGCGCTACCACAGTTGGATTGTAGATGAAGCCACAGTTCCAGATGGATTTGAAGTAACTGCAATAGATGAAAATAATTATATCATGGCAATGCAACACAAAACATACAATTTACAATCGGTACAATTTCATCCAGAGAGTGTGCTTACGCCTGATGGTGAGAAGATGATGAGGAATTGGTTAGCAGAAAAAAGATAAAAGACAAAAAAGCAAAAACAAAATATGAATAAAGCAATTAAATTATAAACATTAAAAAATTACAACCCCAATTCGATTTTCTTTCTTATTAGATAAGGTAGGGGTTAGGTTAAAAATGAAAAAGATATTAAATAATTTATTCGAATACAATAGTCTTTCTGCTGAGCAAGCAAAAGAAGTAATGATGAATATTGGAAAAGGCATTTATACCGATGCAGAAGTAGCGGCATTTACAACCGTGTATCTTATGCGAACCATTACCATTGCAGAGTTGCAGGGTTTTAGAAGTGCGCTAATGGAAATGGCTTTGCCCATTGTGTTTGATGAAGAAGTAGTAGATATTGTGGGTACAGGTGGCGATGGAAAAAATACATTTAACATATCTACCATTGCTAGTTTTATTGTAGCAGGTACAGGTAATAAAGTATGCAAACATGGTAATTACGCATCTACATCTGTTACTGGTTCTAGTGATGTTTTGCAACAATTAGGATATACTTTTAAAACTGATAATGGTGCTTTAAAAAAAGAATTGGATGATGCCAATATTACTTTTTTGCACGCACCGTTGTTTCATCCTGCATTAAAAGCAGTGAGCCATGTAAGAAAACAATTGGGTGTAAGAACATTGTTTAACATGATGGGGCCGTTGGTAAATCCCGCTAATCCTGCTATTCGTATGCTAGGTGTATATAATGCAGAAATGGGACGAATGTATAATTATCTATTACAAAATGACAATTTAAAGTTTTCTATCGTAAATAGTTTAGATGGTTATGATGAAATAAGCCTAACAACCGATACAAAAGTAATAACTGCCGAAGGCGAAAAAATATATACCGCTTATTATCTTGGCAAGCGAACAGTTTCACCAGAAGATATTACAGGTGGCAACTCGCCTGAAGAAGCTGCAAAAATATTTACAAGTATTTTAAAAGGGGATGGTACGTGGGCGCAAAACGCAGTAGTGCTTGCCAATGCTGCCATGGCGCTGCACACAACAGAAAATTATGCAGACTATGATACATGTATGCAACTGGTGGTAGAGAGTTTGGAAAATGGGAGAGCGTATGATTCTTTGAAGAAAGTAATTAGGTAAATAAAATGGTTCGTATCCCACGAACGGCTTGATGCGCTTCGAAAAACTAAAATATAAAATGAACATCTTAGAAACCATAATAGAACACAAAAAGTTAGAAGTTGCCGAACGAAAACAATTCGTTTCGCAAGCGTTATTAATGCAAACAAAAAACTTTAATAGAAAATGTTTTTCATTAATAGAAAGCTTATCAAAAGAAGGAAATACAGGCATAATAGCAGAGTTTAAAAGAAAATCTCCTAGTAAAGGTTTTATGAACCAATATGCAGATGTGGTAAATATTACAAGAGGCTATACAAAAGCTGGAGCTGCATGTTTATCTATATTAACGGATACAAATTTTTTTGGAGGTAGCACATCAGATTTGGTAGCAGCTAGGGTAAATAATATTCCCATTCTTAGAAAAGATTTTGTTATTGATGAATATCAAATTGATGAAGCTAAAGCCATGGGAGCTGATGTTGTTTTATTGATTGCAGCATGTCTTACTGTAAGTGAAGTGCAATCATTGGCAAAATATGCAGTGTCAATAGGGTTAGAAGTTTTGTTAGAATTGCATAATGAAACTGAACTTGCACACATCTGCGAAGAAACAATTTTAGTAGGCATTAACAATCGAAATCTAAAAGATTTTAAAGTAGATATTGATGCATCTTTACGTATGGCGAAATTAATACTAAATGATAAAATAAAAATTGCAGAAAGTGGTATAAATGATACAGCTGTTATTCATACATTTAAAAATGCAGGGTTTAAAGGGTTTTTAATTGGAGAAATGTTTATGAAAGAAGCTAATCCTGCCTTGGCTTTTAATAACTTTGTAAAAAATATAAGACTATGATGAATATTAAAGTTTGTGGAATTACTTCTAAAAAGCAATTGCAACAACTAGAAGGATTAAATATTGCTTATGCAGGGTTTATTTTTGTAGAAGACTCACCTCGTTTTGCAGGCGATAAAATGGCCGATGAAGATTTAACGGGAATGGATTTAGATATTAAAAAAGTGGGCGTTTTTGTGGACAAAGAGTATGAAGATGTAATGGAAATGGTAGAAAAATTTGAATTGGATATGGTGCAGTTGCATGGCAATGAAAGCCCAGCATTGTGTGCAGAAATATCGGAAGATACGGAAGTGATAAAAGTGTTTAACATTGGTGATGAAACAGGTTCTTTAGATGAATTGATAGCACCGTATGATGATGTGTGTGATTATTATTTGTTTGATACAGCTAGCAAAGGAGTGAAAGGTGGTACAGGCAAAAAGTTTGATTGGAAAAAATTAACAGATGCCAAAATAGAAAAACCATTTTTCTTAAGTGGTGGCATTGGCCCAGAAGATGTGGCAATGGTAAAGAAATTTAAGCACCCCGATTTTTTTGGAATAGATGTAAATAGCAAGTTTGAAAAAGAACCAGGTGTAAAGGATATGGGCTTGGTATTAGGGTTTTTGAAGGATTTGAAATAATTAGAATGGCAGAAAAAATGACTATAAAACCTTATGAAGAAAAATATAAAGAAGATATAGCTTCTTTAATTTTAAATATACAGAATAATGAATTTAATGTACGAGTAACATTAAATGACCAGCCCGATTTATTGGACATACAAAATTTTTATTTTAAAAATAATGGAGGTTTTTGGTTGGCTATAGAAAATGAAAAACTAATTGGAACAATTGCTTTAATTGATATTAGAGGAGGGCAAGCTGCATTGCGGAAAATGTTTGTACATGCCGACTACAGAGGAAAAGAAAAAGCAATTGGGCAGTCTATGTTAAACTATTTAATAGATTGGTGTAAGCTAAAAAGTATTACTGAAATTTATTTAGGAACAGTACAACAATTACTTGCAGCAAAAAGATTTTATACAAAAAATGGTTTTGAGAAAATAGAAAAAAATAGCTTGCCGAAAAATTTTCCTTTGATGCAAGTGGATACAGAATTTTTTAAATTAAAATTTTAAGTGAAAAAAAATAAACAACAAATATTCTCCCAGCCTGATGAACATGGCTACTACGGAGAGTTCGGTGGCGCATTTATTCCAGAAATGTTGCATGCCAATATAGAAACATTAAGAAAAAATTATTTAAAAATTTCTTTCACAAAAAAATTTAAGCAGGAGTTTAACATACTCTTAAAAGATTTTGCAGGCAGACCGACTCCATTGTATTTTGCAGAAAATTTAAGCAAGCAATACAATACCAATATTTATTTAAAGAGAGAGGACTTGTGCCATACAGGTGCACATAAAATAAATAATACTATTGGACAGGTATTGGTAGCATTGGCTTTGGGTAAAAAAAGAATTATTGCAGAAACAGGTGCAGGGCAGCATGGAGTAGCTACCGCAACAGTTTGTGCACTTAAAGGCTTGGAGTGTATTGTATACATGGGCGAAAAAGATATTGAACGTCAAGCACCAAATGTAGCTCGAATGCAAATGCTTGGAGCAAAAGTAGTACCAGCAACAAGTGGTAGCAAAACCCTAAAAGACGCCACCAACGAAGCTATTAGAGATTGGATAAATAATCCAACAGATACACATTATATTATTGGAAGTGTGGTTGGTCCACATCCTTATCCAGATATGGTGGCACGTTTTCAAAGTGTGATAAGCAAAGAAATTAAACAACAATTAAAAAAACAAACAGGCAACGAATTGCCTACACATGTAATAGCATGTGTGGGTGGTGGTAGCAATGCCGCAGGTGCATTCTATCATTTTTTAGAAGATAAAAAAGTAAAAATAATAGCGGTGGAGGCAGCAGGTTGTGGCGTAAATAGTGGTATGAGTGCAGCCACAACTGCATTGGGTACCACAGGTATTTTGCATGGCAGCAAAAGTTTATTGATGCAAACAGCAGACGGGCAAGTAGTAGAGCCACACAGTATCTCTGCGGGACTAGATTACCCAGGTATAGGCCCAATGCATGCAAACTTATATGCAAGCAAGCGTGCTACATTTGTAAGTGTCACAGATGATGATGCACTCAAAGCAGCTTTTCATTTATCAAAAACAGAAGGCATTATTCCTGCATTGGAAACCGCACATGCATTTGCAGTATTGGATAATATGAAGTTTAAAAAAAGTGATGTGGTTGTTATAAATTTGAGTGGGAGAGGAGATAAGGATTTAAGTACTTATACAAAGTTTTTGTAGAGTCTATATTTGAAAATTGAAAATAGTACGTTTAATATTGAATATTAAAAACATAAGAAAGAAATGACCAATGTTCATTGCACAATATTCAAGTGTCAGCTTATTTTAAATTTGTATTAAATTTTAAGTAGGAAGTATTTTAAAGAAATAAAAATGATAAATAAACTAACCCAACTTTTTCAAAATAAAAGCAAAAACCTAATCAATGTTTATTGTACTGCTGGTTTTCCAAAAAAAGATAGTACAACAGAAGTATTGCTAGCATTACAAAAAAGTGGGGTTGACATAATAGAAGTAGGCATGCCTTATAGCGATCCAATAGCCGATGGCCCTGTAATTCAAAATAGCAATATGATAGCTATTGCAAATGGGATGACCATTGAATTGCTTTTTAAACAATTAAAAGCTGTAAAAAAAGATATTAAAATTCCACTTATTTTAATGGGGTATTTAAACCCTGTAATGCAGTACGGTGTTGAAAAATTTTGTAATGATGCAGCATTAGTGGGTATATCGGGGCTTATTTTGCCAGATATGCCAATGTACGAGTACGAAAATATGTACAAAAAATATTTTACTAAAAATAATTTATCCCTCATTTTTTTAATAACTCCACAAACATCTGTAGAAAGAATAAAAATGGCAGAT
>JAYUJS010000006.1:0-12156 GCA_043765095.1 Ferruginibacter sp. | reverse complement strand
TACTTGGTACAAGAGAACCCGAAGTTTATGGCAACGAAACTTTTGAAACTTATTTGGAAAAATTAAGAATAATTTTTCCTGCAATTGAGTTTTCTTATTTTCAAAGCAATGTAGAAGGAGAATTGATAAATGCAATACAGCAATATGGTTTTACTTTCGATGGCATTGTTTTAAACCCTGGTGGTTATACACATACCTCTATTGCATTAGGTGATGCAGTTGCAGCAATAAATACAAAAGTTATAGAAGTGCATATCTCCAATATATTTGGTAGAGAGGAGTTTAGAAAAAATTCTTATGTGTCCGCAAAATGTGTGGGAGTTATTAGTGGCCTAGGGTTGAAGGGATATGAGTTAGGAGTAAACTATTTGTATCAAAACAAAGCCGCACTTTAATGGGTGCGGCTTTGTTTTATATTTTTTGTTCAATATTATTTTATTTTTTTCAATAAGTCTTCATTCATTTTTACGTAGTCTTCATTTTTATCTTCTTTTGCAAGTACAAGCGATTTTTTGCTGCTTTCCATTGCAGCATTTTTATCACCCATAGCCAATTCTATTTTAGCTTTGTATAAAAACATCCAATATGCCTTGGGGTTTGCACTTACGGCACTTGTAATATTAGCTAAAGCTTTTTCATTGTTTTTATCATACTCATTATAAAATTGTGCTGCTTGCCAATAAGGTTTTTTTTCTCCTTCCAATGCTTTTTCAATAGATGCACGCATACGGTCTTTTATTAATGCCTTAATTGGTATAGCTATGGCAGTTTTATCCCACATAATATGGAGCTCACAACTTTCTGGTTTTATATTTGCAAATTGCATAGAAAACGTTTCTATAGAAGAAGCCATTAACATTGAAGGCAATTTTAAACGAACCACATCATCGCTTTCTTTGTAGCCATTGGTACCCCAATTACTTGTGCCTTTGTTTAAAATAATTTCCCAGCTAGTAGCAGTTGGTATAGTGTAAAGTGCGTAAGACCCAGTATCTATTTTTTTTCCACCAATTTCTACTGCATCATTAAATTTTAAAATTGTAGCACTATTTGCACCTGTGCGCCATACTGTATAAAATGGCACTAAATCTCCAAATATTTTTCTCCCTTTTATAGATGGACGGCTATAAATAAGTTCAATAGTACCTAATGCAAAATCTTGCTTAATAGTTTGTGTAGATGATGGTGCTGGCATTTTTACTTGCGCTATACCCATGTTTGCTGCAAATAATAATGAGGATGCAAATAATAATTTCTTCATAATTGTATGTTTAAAATTGATTGGTAAAATTATAATTAATAATTGAAGAAAGGGATTTTGCTTTTCAAAAAAAAATTTATCGACCGACATTTATACAAATTTTTATGTAAAATGCAATAAGGCTTGTGATTGATATAAACGACAGAGATGATTTTTTGATTTACAAAAAATGTTATGCTATGTTATAACAAAAAAATAAAATTAAAGAAAAATAAAAAAATTACTCAAAAAATACTTTTACTGTTTGGTAAAAAATATGATTATTGGCAAACTGTACTTGTAAAACTTTTTGTTGTTTTTCTGCAAAGCTTTGTAATCCAAAAAGCCCAGCTGCATTGCCTTTATTGATGGCAATTTCTAAATACCCTGCTGAGTTAAATAAAGCAAGTTTTTCACCCTCAGGCACATCTGCATACGTTTCACTTATTTTTTCTATTATTTCATCTCTTTTAAACACAATCGAAAATTTCCTTCCATTTTGATGGTTTTCAAATTCTTCTTTGCTAATGTTTACTATAACGTTTTCAAAATTATCTATAAAAATAATTTGCCCTTCTATCCAATTATTACCAAGCATTGGTTTTAATGGATTTTTTATTTTTATTGTAATATCAATATTACCTAATGTATCAAATTTTTCTCCAACGGCTATTTTACTAAATGCCTTTGCAAATACGTTGGCATATACTAAAGTGCTTTTGGGTTGAGTTTTATTTAGAGGTATTGCTACCACTTTTTGTGGCTCACATTCTAATATCATTGTTATAAGACCGTTATCTGCACAACCAATAAAGTGTCCATTGTGTTCTGCTATTAATACATGGTCTGCTTTGTTATCAAATAAATTTATGAGTACTAAATGAAAAGTTCCTTTTGGAAAATTTTTTATTGCATTTCTACAAACATAAGCTGCTTGTGGGTAATTAAATGGAGATAATAAATGAGTAATGTCAATTATACTAAACGAATTATTTGCTTGCATAATTTGCCCTTTTATGGCGGCTGGCATAAAGTCTTGTATACCTATGTCGCTTGTAAGAGTTATTAATGGCATGTGGGTTTAATAAATTTGATGCAATATAAATTATTGGCAGTTATGATTTGTAAAATATGGTTTGGTTTTTTGGAAAAAGGTTTAAAACTTGTTCATCTATAAAAGAATTGTTTAGAATTGATTATAGTAATGAATGGTAGAAGAATGTTAGAAAACTTAAAAAGTAATTGATGACATTAAAAGTGTTTTTTATTTTATTTTACTAATTTTCCATTTGCATAAAAGAATTTACGTACCAGTTTATCTGCCCACGCAGGAAAAAACTTATTCATAAAAACGGTGCGCTTTCCAGTAAATGTTAATACCAATGTCCTTTTTCTTTTTTCAATAGCAGTTAAAATATGCTGTGCACATTCTTCGCTACTCATCAATTTATTTTCATCTAAAGGGCTTTCTCCTTGGGCTTGTGCATTTTCGTTTAAAGCAGCATTTCTAATATTACTTTTAGTAAAGCCAGGGCATACCCATAGTACATTTACACCATCTACTACCAATTCTGTCCTTATCGCTTCTAGCCATCCATTTACAGCAAACTTGCTTGCACTATAACCACTTCGCCCAGGCAAACCTCTATAACCAGCTATGGAAGATATGCCAACAATACTTCCTTTTGTTTTTATAATTGATTCTAATGCAAGTTTTGTACAATAAACAGTACCAAAATAATTTATATCCATCACTTTTTTAAACACCTCTATTTCTGCATTTTTAAGTTCGGCATGCATAGAAATACCTGCATTGTTTATTAAAATATCAATGTCGCCAAAAGTAGATATTGTGGTATCAATAAAAATTTTGCATTCATTATACACGCTTACATCTGCTGGTATACACAAAAAGGGCATTTCTAAAAATGTATTTCTTACGTCATTCAATTTTTCTACATTTCTACCACAAGTGGCTACATTAGCACCTGCAGCAAGCAATATTTCTACAAGCGCTTTTCCTATACCATCGCTCCCGCCAGATATTGCTACTGTTTTTCCTTTAAAATATTTATTCATTAGATTAAAAATTAAGCATAAAAAAAGAGTTCAAAAATGAACTCTATAAAGTGACCTGGATTGGATTCGAACCAATGACCCTCAGCTTAGAAGGCTGATGCTCTATCCAGCTGAGCTACCAAGTCAAAATAATAATTGATAAAGCTAGAAAAATATATTTGAACTATAATTCTTCAAATCAGAACGTTTATACTCTAACTACATTTATTAATTTGATGTAGAAAATAATTTTGAAAAAAAAAAATAAAACATTTTTAATAATAAATAATAAGTTTATGTAATTTTTTTTGGAATGCAAATGTAAGTTTTTATTTTTCTCTAAAAAACTATTTTTTTGTAGCTAATATTACAAACACAATATTTAATTAAATTTATTGAGATTATATTAAAATAAAATTTATACAATTGTTAAATTTTCTTGTTCACTTTAAATTTTGATATTATATTTGTAACTCTAAGTCCCTATTAAAATTTGAGGGCGTATCTTTTAGTATAACCTTTTAAATTAAAAAAATTAGTATTTATGAAACAAAAACTCACATTGTTATTTTCATTTTTAGTATTTATAGCAGTTGCAAATGCTCAAATGGCGGATAGCAAATTTTCATCTAGCAAAAAAGGTACTCTCGTAGGTATACATTTCAATGCATTAGATTTAAAAACTCCTGTTACTTTTAAGAGTGCTGCTGGCACAAGAACTTTTAGTACTGTACAAGATATGGATTATGGATTTTCAGTTTCGTATTGGAAAGGTTTAACAAACACAATAGATTTATCTGCAAAAGCTGGTATTCTATTTCATGACTATGCTAGTATTGACAGAGGGGAAGCAAACTCCAAAGCAGAAAATATTGGAATAGAATTAGAGCCAACTTTAAATTTTAGACCTTATGGCGATAATTCTTTAATATCTCCTTTTTTGACAGCTGGTGTTGGTGTTGGTGCATATAATGGTAAATTTGGAGCTTATATTCCTGCAGGTGTAGGTGCTCAATTTAATTTCAGTAGTATTTCATATCTTTTTATACAAGCTCAATATCGTTTTACCTTAGATAAAAAAATTGTAAGTGATAATATGCTTTACTCTTTGGGTTTTGCTCAAAATATATCTAAAGAAAAACCTGCTCCAGCAGTGGTTGTAGCACCTGTTCCTCCTATTGTAGTTATTAAAGATACAGATGGTGATGGTGTTGTAGATGCTGATGATAAATGTCCTAATGTAGCTGGTTTAGCTTCTATGCAAGGTTGCCCTGATACTGATGGGGATGGCATTACTGATGCTGATGATAAATGCCCTACTACATTTGGTACTGCAAAATACAATGGTTGTCCAATACCTGATACTGATGCAGATGGTATAAATGATGAAGATGATAAATGTCCTACTGTAAAAGGAATAGCTAAATATCAAGGTTGCCCAATACCAGATACTGATGGTGATGGTGTAAATGATGAAGAAGATAAGTGTTTAGACCGTAAAGGACCTGCTAGCAATCAAGGTTGTCCAGAGATATCAAAAGCTATTGTAGATAAAATTAACTACGCTGCAAAAAATGTTTTCTTCGCATCTGGTAGTTTTAAATTATTGCCTAAGTCATACAAATCATTAGATGAAGTAGCTGCTTTGTTAAAAACAGACGAAACCTTAATGATTGATGTTGATGGTCATACAGACTCACAAGGTATTGAAGCAAAAAATCAAACACTTTCTGACAACCGTGCTGCATCAGTAAAAACATACTTAGTAAGTAAGGGTATTACTGAAGACCGCCTAAAATCAACTGGTTATGGTTCTAGTAAAGCAGTTGCTGACAATAAAACAGCTGCTGGTCGTGCAAAGAATAGGAGAACTGAAATGGCTGTTAGAAATTTCTAATATAGTAAAATAAAATTTTAAGCCCTCCGAAACATGGTTTCGGAGGGCTTTTACGTTTAAATATGTTTTTTATTTTTATTTACTAAACTTTAACTATTCATAACTGCTCCACCATTTATATATATTGTTTGCCCTGTAATAGAAGTTTGATTAATTAAATAATAAACTAAAGCAGCAATTTCGTGGGGTTCACTCATTTTTTTTAATGGTACGCTTTGCATAGCAATATTATAAAATTTACCTTTTGATATTCCAATACTATCAGCTATGCCTTGTAATCCATTTTGAGCCATAACTGTATTTACCCAACCAGGGCAAATAGCATTTACTAAAATATTATGTGGTGCATATTGCACTGCCCAGCTACGCATAAGCCCAAGTAAACCTGCTTTTGATGCACAATAAGCTGAGTAATTTGCTACACCAAGCCGAGCTAATATAGAAGATGTAATAACAATTTGCTTATACTCATTTTTACTTTTTTGTAATGCAGCAAAAAAATATTGTACTGTTAAATACGTACCTGTTAAATTTGTATTTATTATTTCGCTCCATCTATCATTATCCCCAAAATTATTTTCACCACCTACACCTGCATTTGCAATTATACCATCTAGCATCATATCAATATTTTGCTCTACAATATTTTTAATAGAGTTTACACTAGCAATATCTGCCACAAATATTTTATGCTCACCATTAGGAAGCAGTGCTAATGTTTCTTTCAAATTATTTTCGTTTCTGCCTAATAAAAAACAATTATTGTTATGGTTTGCAATTTTTATAGCAATTGCTCTCCCAATGCCGCTGCCAGCACCCGTTATTAAATAATTCATACTTTTTTTAATTATTAAAAATGTTAAACCTATTTTTTAAATAATATTTCACTATTAATTTTTTAAAAAGCCAATTAATCCTTTAAAATAGTTTTCTTGATCATCCCACATACTACAATGGCTACCATTGGTGCAAGTAACTAAGCTTCCATTTGCAAATTTTTCACTCATCATTTTCATAAATTCTGGATCCATAGTGTCATACATACCACGTATAACTAGTGTTGGCACTTTTATTTTGGCTAAGTCGGGTGTTCTATCCCACAGTGCTAGCCTGCCACTTATACCAAACTCCGAAGGCCCCTGCATAATAGTATACACTTGTGTATTTAAATGTGCAAAAGCCCTATTTACTGGTTCTGGAAAGGGGTATACTTGGCAGATGTGTTTGTTGTAATAATTATTTAGTAATAAATCCATATACCGAGGATTGCTAGTGGTATTTGTTTTTTCAAAATAAAGAATACTATCTACAACATTTTTATTCATCTTTTTTTGTAATACATCTTTATTGTAAGCAGCATAAGCAGGGCAGCTACTCATCATATTACTTATTACTAAACCCTTCATATTTTGCTGGTATTTTAATGCGTATTCCATTGCTAAAATACCCCCCCAACTATGACCAAGTAAAAAGAAATTACTACTGTCTAAATTTAATGCTTGGCGCACCTGCTCTACTTCTTCTACAAAGCGCTCAGTAGTCCACAATACAGAATCAGTTGGCTTGTCGCTATTGTAGCTGCCCAATTGGTCGTAGTATATAAACTCAATACCTTCTTGTGGTAAAAAGCTTTCGAAGCTTTCAAAAAATTCATGACTACCCCCTGGCCCACCATGCAACAGCAAAACTTTTATTGTTGGATTATTACCAATTCTTTTTGTCCAAATATTGAATTTTCCTTTGGGTGTATTTATAGACAGCATTTTTATACCACCCGTTTTTACTTTGCTTGTATCTGTATCTAAAAAATAATTAGCAGATACATTTTTTGTATTATTTATATTACAAGTAGTAAAAGTGAATAAAATAAAAATTGCAAATAATGATTTTAAAAAATGGAGAGGTTTCATATTTATACAATTTTTAAATTGTAAATTACTTAAACTTTTTCTGTATTATAAAATTATAATGAATGCTTTGTAGTTATGTAATAAATAACTAGCTTACATGCAATTTTAGTCCCAAATTTTTGCACCTTTTATGTCTACAATTTTCAAAATACTTACCGTTGCAGGTTTAGCTACTGTAGAAATGTATGCTGCCATACCAGCTGGTTTTGCATTCAAATTATCTGCTTGGGTAATATTTTTTAGTAGCTTGGTTGGTGGTATTAGTGGCGTATTTGTTGCAGCATTTTTAGGTGATAAAATCAGAAGTTTTTTTTCAAAATATAAAAAACCTTCTAATAAAGAAGCAAAAACAGATACGCTTGCTCATAAAATATGGAATAAATATGGCGTAATTGGATTAGGTACAATAGGTACCTTTTTTGTGGGTGCACCAGTGTGTATTGCTTTGGGTGTTGGTTTAAATGCCAATATTAAATCACTTATATTTTGGTGTTGTATAGGTGTGCTTACCAGGTGCGTTGTTTTTACACTTGCGGGGCATTTTGGAACAAAATTGTTTTAAAATAATTTCTTCAAGTGCATAGTTTTATTTTCTGCTATTTTTTTATATTTTTCTACAAACAACATTTTATAATTTACTTAGCATTTAAAAATAGTTTTTTTTGAAAAAAGTTATGCAATTACAAATTTTCTAAAATCATTAATTTAAAAAATATCTGTGCAAAATAAATGATTGACTAAAACATCAAACTAATAATAATTATGAAAGTACAAATTGATGAAAGCTGGAATAACGTTTTAAAAGATAATTTTGAAAAGCCATATTTTAAAGAAATTGTATCTTTCTTAAAAACAGAAAAAGCTGCTGGTAAAATTATTTACCCGCCTGGGCAACTAATATTTAATGCATTTAACCAAACTAGTTTTGAAAATGTAAAAGTGGTAATACTTGGGCAAGACCCCTACCATGGCTTAGGACAGGCACATGGACTTAGCTTTTCGGTTTGTGCAGGTGTAAAGCCTCCTCCATCTTTGGTAAATATTTTTAAAGAATTAAAATCAGATATTGGTGTAGATATGCCAAGCAATTATGGAGACCTTACTAGTTGGGCAAAACAAGGTGTATTATTGTTAAACGGTGCATTAACAGTAAGGGCTGGCGAGCCATTTAGCCATGCAAAATTTGGTTGGGCACAGTTTACAAATGAAGTTATAGAAACAATCTCTTATAAAAAAGAAAATATTATTTTTATGCTATGGGGCAAATTTGCATTAGATAAAAAATCATTGATAGACGAAGGAAAACATTTTATTTTACAAGCTCCTCACCCATCACCATTATCTGCTCATACAGGTTTTTTTGGCTGTAAACATTTTTCAACTGCTAATAATATTTTAGTAAAATTGGGGCAGCAGCCGATAGATTGGAGATTAGAAAAGGTTAAATAAAAAGTTACAGAAAAATAAAAAAAATATTAAATTAAATAGATTTTTATTTTAAATAAAATTTTATGCCAACTTAAAAAAATTAAATACAAATAAATTTGGCTCAATAAAATTCTACCTCTACATTTGCATTTCAAATAAATAGACATGTACACTACAATTTTACATCATCATCATTGCCATACTTACCCTCAGGCTAGGTGTTAATGATATATGTAAACTACAAATATTTCAAAACCCCGTCTGAGTAACAGTCGGGGTTTTTGTTTATAATAACAGTCCCTTTTTACTCAGATACGAAACAGAAGAAATGAATACACTAAAAATTGCCATTCAAAAAAGTGGAAGATTATCAGAAAAATCTTTAGAACTTTTAAAAGAATGTGGAATAAAATTGCCTAATGGCGATAGAAAATTGATAACAGCTGCGGCTAATTTTCCAATAGAAGTGTTGTTTTTGAGAGATGATGATATACCACAATATGTAGAACAAGGTGTAGCGGATATTGGTATTTTGGGAGAGAACGAAGTATGGGAAAAAGATAAAGATGTAATAACCGTAGAAAATCTAGGATTTGCAGCTTGCAAACTTTCGCTTGCCATACCCAAAGATGAAACTTATACAGGACTTAGTTTTTTTAACAACAAAAAAGTAGCAACAAGTTACCCTAAAATTTTACAGAAATATTTTACTGAAAATAATATTACTGTAGAAATTGAAGAGATTGGTGGAAGTGTAGAAATAGCCCCTGGCATTGGTTTGGCAGATGGTATTTTTGATATTGTAAGTACGGGCAGTACACTTTTAATGAACGGATTGAAAGAAGTGGAAGTTGTAAAAACAAGTAAAGCAGTTTTGATTTCTAACAAAAATTTGCATATATATAAACAAGCTATTTTAGATAAACTTTTGTTTAGAATAAAAGCAGTTCAAGCATCATCAGAAAATAAATACATTTTATTGAATGCGCCTAATGCAGCAATAACAGCTATTTCAGCATTACTGCCTGGTGCTAAATCACCAACCGTTTTACCATTGGCAGAAGAAGGCTGGAGCAGCATACATTCCGTAGTTAAAGAAGATGAGTTTTGGGAAGTGATAGACAAATTGAAGGTACTTGGTGCAGAGGGGATTTTGGTGATACCTATAGAGAAGATGATTTTGTAAGGAGTTTCACACGAAATAATGAAGAAAACCAGTAAAAAAAAATTAATAAAAAAACTCACTTAGTAAAGATAAAAATATAAACACTTAGTAAACTTTTTTCCTTTGTGTGAAACAAAAAAGAATATGCAAAAAATAACATCACCAGAAAGAAAAAACTGGAGCAATATTACAAAAAGACCAACGGTTGAAAAAGTATCATTGAATGAATTGGTGAATACAGTATTTGATGAAGTAAATCAAAACGGCGATAAAGCTGTATTGCAATATTGTAAAACTTTTGATAAGATTGAACTAACAAGCTTAGATATAAGTGAAGATGATATTAAAAACGCAGAAAAACAATTGTCTAATGAATTGAAAGCTGCTATAAAACTAGCAAAAGATAATATTAGCAAATTTCATGAAGCACAAAAACAACCTATAGAAAAAATAGAAACTACGAAAGCTGTATTTTGTTGGAGAGAAAATAGGGCTATAGAAAAGGTAGGTATTTACATTCCTGGGGGAAGTGCTCCGCTATTTTCAACTGTGCTTATGCTTGGCATACCTGCTATGCTTGCAGGTTGTAAAGAAATTATTTTATGTACACCTCCAAATAGCGAAGGCAAAATAAATGCAGCAATACTCTACACAGCAGCATTGGTAGGTATTACAAAAATATATGCAGTTGGGGGCATACAAGCCATAGCTGCAATGACTTTAGGTACAGAAACCATTGCTCAAGTAAATAAAATATTTGGACCAGGCAACCAATACGTGACAGCAGCAAAACAGTTGGCACAGAATTTTGGTGTGGCCATAGATATGCCAGCTGGGCCAAGTGAGGTATTGGTAATAGCAGATGATACTTGCAACCCTGTATTTGTGGCGGCAGATTTATTATCGCAAGCAGAGCATGGAGCAGATAGCCAAGCAATATTGCTTAGCAATAATGAAAAAGTAATTGATGAAATATTGATAGAAATTTCAAAACAATTGGAAGCATTACCAAGAAAAAGAATTGCGATTAAAGCCATCAAAAATAGTAAAGCTATTTTACTTAGTAGTATGGAAGATTGTATTGCATTGAGCAATTTATATGCACCTGAACATTTAATAATTGCTGTAAAAAATGCAAGTAATTTGGTTTCAAAAATAACCAATGCAGGATCTATATTTTTAGGAAATTATAGTTGTGAATCTGTAGGCGATTATGCAAGTGGTACTAATCATACTTTGCCAACAAATGGCTATGCAAGAAATTATAGTGGCGTATCGTTAGATAGTTTTGTAAAGAAAATAACGGTGCAAGAAGTGAGTAAAGAAGGTTTGCAAAATATTGGTTCATCAGTAGAATTAATGGCAGAAGCGGAAGGATTGTGGGGGCATAAGAATGCAGTAACGGTGAGATTAAAAAACTAGATATAAGATTTTAGACACAAGACAAATACACATGTTCAACTTAGAAAAATTAGTACGCAAAAATATACTCTCTTTGCAATCATATTCGAGTGCAAGGGATGAATACAAAGGAAAAGATGCCATATTTTTAGATGCCAATGAAAACCCATTTGGGGAATTAAATCGATACCCTGACCCAAAACAATTGGAGTTAAAAGATAAATTAAGCGAAATAAAAAGCATAGGTATAGAAAATATTTTTGTGGGTAATGGCAGCGATGAAGTAATAGACTTAGCGTACAGGATATTTTGTGAACCAGGAAAGGACAAGGCACTCACCTTTACACCTACGTATGGCATGTATGATGTAAGTGCAGGTATAAACGATGTGGAGTTGATAAAAGTTCCACTTACAAATGTCTTTCAAATTGATTTTGAAAGCACAGAAAAATATATGAAGGATGAAGATTTGAAATTAATTTTTATCTGTTCACCCAATAACCCAACAGGAAATAATATAGATAAGATTGAACGAATAATAGAGAACTTTAATGGTATTGTTTTTATTGATGAAGCGTATATTGATTTTAGTGAAGCAGAATCATTTATAAAAAAAATTGAGCAATATCCAAATATTATAATTTCGCAAACTTTTAGTAAAGCTTGGGGGCTGGCAGCAGCAAGGGTTGGCACGGCTTATGCAAGCAAAGCCATTATAGATTTGTACAACAAAGTAAAACCCCCTTACAATGTTAGTAAGCTCAATCAAGAGGTAGCATTAAACACATTACTAGCTGTAAATAATTTTAAAAAAAATAAAAATACAATTTTAAACGAAAGAGAAAATCTTATTAAAAATTTATCTGCATTACCAATTGTAAAAAAGATTTATCCAAGTGATGCTAATTTTATTTTACTAGAAGTGGATGATGCTAACAAAGTATATGAAACATTGGTTGCAGAAAAAGTAATTACTAGAAATAGAAATAATGTGGTGAAAAATTGTTTAAGGATTACTGTGGGGAGTGAGGAGGAGAATAGCAGCCTCCTCTACCAC
>JAYUJS010000005.1:0-4162 GCA_043765095.1 Ferruginibacter sp. | reverse complement strand
GCCCATAGAGTAGCTATAACTGTAACCCCAGGTAGTGGAACAAACGATATGGTTACAGGAGTTTACTCAGGTACATGTGGTACTTTGGTACAAATAGCTTGCCAAGACCCTGACCCAAATACTTTTAACCTTACTGGGCTTATTGTGGGCTCTACTTATTATGTAAGAGTAATGACCTGGTCAGAAGCCGTAGGTACAACGGGTAATTTTAATGTATGCGTAGGCACACCTCCACCACCACCAGATAATAATGAGTGTGCAAATGCTATTATTGCTTTTACCAATCCTAATTATTTTTGTGGTACAGTTACTGCTGTTACTACTACAAGCGCTACTGCAACCACTGCTGTACCTACACCGAGTTGTGCTACAAATGGGGCTGATGATGATGTGTGGTATAAATTTACAGCAACGAGTACCAACCATAGATTTAGTTTTTTAAATATAACTGGAACTACAACTGGTTTAACATCAGTAATTTATAGTGGATTATGTAACGCTTTAACAGAAATAAATTGTAATAGCACTAATATTTATAATGTATCAACTTTAGTTATTGGTCAAATATATTATGTTAGAGTTTTTACTACTACTGCTACCACAGCTCAAGAAACAAATTTTAATTTTTGTATTGGTACGCCGCCACCGCCCCCTATAAATGATGAATGTGCAGGAGCTATTTCATTATCAGTAAATCCATTTAATACCATTCCTAATGCTAATCAATGTGCTTTAGTTACAACTGGTAGTACTGCTGGTGCTACCCAATCTACTACAAATCCTACACCTACTTGTAGCCCTGCTAATGGTTGGGACGATGATATTTGGTATTCTTTTGTAGCACTTTCACCAAACCATCGCATAGGTTTATCTAATGTTAATGGTACAACAACAAATATGCTAAGTACAGTTTATTCTGGCAATTGTGGGGCTTTGGTGCAGCTTAGTTGTGCCACTTTAGATCCTAATTTAATAAACCTTACTGGTTTAACAGTCGGTGCTACCTATTATATAAGAGTGCAAACAGAATTAGCCAATGGAGGTGATGCTAGTTTTAACCTATGTGTATCTACGCCCGGGCCTGGGGAAATATGTAATACAGCTAATCAAGGACTTTGCTCAAACAATATACCTACATCGGTTATAGGTCAACCTAGTTTAGGTACAATTGGGTGCTTAATTACTACCCCAAATCCAACATTTTATTATTTTCAAATACAAACTGCAGGCAGTATTACTTATACAATAAGCCAAACAAATGCAGCTGGAACTGGTATAGATATTGACTACGCACTTTGGGGTCCATTTACAGGTCAAACAGCTGGGTGTAGCGCTATTGCTGCAAATCCAGGATCTACAATACAATGCAGTTATTCAGCCGCCGCCGTAGAAACATTTACAATTGCTAATGCTTTAGTTGGTCAATGGTATGTATTATTGGTAACTAACTTTAATGGTACTGCAGGTACATTTACTATTACTCAAACTGGCGGTACAGGTGCTACCAATCCGGGTCCTACTTGCAGTGCAGTTGCTTTTAATAATGGCCCTGTTTGTCCTAGTGGGCTTTTTAATATTACTGCTACTGGGCCTGCAGGATATAATTATAGCTGGGTAGGTCCCGCTGGTTCAGGATATACTTCTAATTTACAAAACCCTCCGCCTATAATTGCTTCTACTATACCGGGCAATTATATTTATACAGTTACCGCCACTTTAGGGGCTAGTACCACATCTGCTACTACAACAGTGGTTGTAACTGCTCCCCCACCAATACCATCAGTAGTTACACCGCTTTCATATTGTCAATTTAGCAATGCACCTGCGCTTACTGCTGTAGTAACAACAGCAGGTAATACATTATTATTTTATACCGTACCAACTGGTGGTATAGGGGTAGCTAGTTTAATTCCATCTACAGCCGTTATTGGCAGTATCACTTATCATGTAAGCCAAAAAACGGGTAGTTGCGAAGGGCCACGTACCGCAATTGTGGTAAATGTAGCCGCAAATACTACGCCTGGGCCTACAGTAAACCCAACAACGGTTACCTATTGCCAAGGCGCTACTTCGGTTTCACTAGCGGGTAATGTTACGGTTGGTACAAATATATTGTGGTATACAACCGCAACAGGAGGCACTGGGTCTGCTACCGCTCCTACACCATCTACATTGCTAGCAGGTAATACTACTTATTGGGTTACTCAAACTACAAGCTCTTGCGAAAGCCCTCGAGTTTCAATTGTGGTAACCGTTACGCCATATTCTCCTTTACCAATACCTACGCCTGCTACTATTAGTTATTGCCAAGGGGTAGCTACTGCACAACTTACAGCTACTGGTACAAATCTTCGTTGGTACACACAAGCATCACCTGGTGGAGCTTTTACAACTATTGCGCCTCTGCCATTAGCTACCACTGTAGGGGTTGTTACATATTATGTTTCACAAAACAGCAATGGCTGCGAAAGTTTAAGAGTGCCAATAGTGGTTACTGTTTCAGCTAACCCGGCTGTACCTAGTGTAACCACACCAGTTACGTATTGTCAGAATATTACAGCAGTTCCATTAACAGCAACTGGTACTAACATTACTTGGTATACTGTAGCTACAGGTGGCACTGCATTAGCTGCAGCACCCACACCAAATACAAGTATAGTAGGTAACCCCGCAGTTAGCTATTGGGTACAATCTAATAATGGAGCATGTATAAGTGCAAGGGCACAAATAAATGTAATTGTAAATGCTACACCAGCAGCACCTATTGTAGTAACTCCTGTTACATATTGCCAAGGTGATGTGCCAGTGGCATTAAATGCTAATGGTGTTGGATTACTTTGGTATACAACTGCTACGGGCGGCACTGGTATAGCAACTCCACCACCTGTTTCTACCACAAATGTAGGTAGTACCACTTATTGGGTTACTTCTACTGTTGGTACTTGCGAAAGCTTAACTAGGTCTGCAATTACAGTTATAGTAAATACAACGCCAGTAGCGCCTACAGTAAATACACCAGTAAATTATTGCCAAAATACTACTGCATCTTCTTTAGTTAGTAATGTAACAGTTGGTACTGGCTTGCTTTGGTATAATTCATCTACAGGTGGTATAGGTTCTATTAATCCTCCTCCTGTAATTACAACAACAGTAGGTACAACATCGTATTTTGTAAGTTCTAAAATAGGTAATTGTGAAGGTCCACGTGCAGAAATAAAAGTAGTAATAACTGGTACACCAATAGCACCAACACCAACACCTGCTTTGGTTACATATTGTACCAATGTTACAAGCACCGCTCTTACTGCTACAGGTAATAATTTATTGTGGTATACATCACCAACTGGTGGTACAAGTAGTACTATTGTTCCAATACCTAGTGTAAACACGGCAGGCACTACTTTATATTATGTTACACAATCTACAGCTTCACCAATAGCATGCGAAAGCCAGCGAGCGTTAATTACAGTAGTAGTTAACCCAAGGCCTGAAGCACCAATAGTAAATACTCCTTTAATATATTGCCAAAACTTTAGTGCACCAGCACTTACAGCTACTCTAGTAGGTACTAATAGCCCATTATGGTATGCTGCTGCTACTGGCGGTACAGGTAGTACTACTCCATTTACACCATCTACCAATAGTGTAGGCATTACTTCTTATTATGTAAGCCAAAGCGCACTCGGCTGCGAAGGAGCAAGAGCAGAAATAGTTGCAAATGTAAAACCAGAGTTTAATGTAAATGCTGGTGTAGATGTAACCATTGCAAGAGGAGACCAAACGCAATTAATAGGCGTAGTAACTGGCCCATTAAACCCAGTTTATTTATGGACTGCAGATATTAACCCATTATCACTTTCAGATTCATCTAAAATAAACCCAATAGCTAACCCAATATTTACTACAAAGTATAAATTAAAAGTTACCGACCCTACTGGCCTTTGCCCATCAAAAACGGACGATGTAATTGTAGAAGTTGTACAAAGTTGTATAAATGTAAAAAATGCATTTTCACCAAATGGTGATGGTATAAATGATAAATGGTCAGTGTATGATAGAAACTTTTGTTTAATAGCAGGAAGCGGTGTTACTGTAAATGTATATAACAGATATGGTAGTAAAGTATATGGCTCCACTAATTATACCAATTCTTGGGATGGAA
>JAYUJS010000004.1:0-12193 GCA_043765095.1 Ferruginibacter sp. | reverse complement strand
GACGATAGAATTATCCCCCGTCAGGGGTTAAAACGGAAGCTTTTATTTTGTTGTAAAATAAATTTTCTACAAAACCGATGACTGCTAGTTCCGACCTTTCGGAAGGTAAAAAAGAGCCATCAGGGTTTAAGTATGTACATTTATTAAAATAAAAAACAACCCCATGCAACATTGTTAAAACAAGCTTGTCATTAGAAATTAGAATAAGCTCTCTCAAACTAAAAAACTAAACAATGAAATCTTTACAACTTTTTTTAATAGCCTTTTGTGCCTGTACATGCACACATGCACAAACAATGACCGCACGCCCACAGGTAGATGCAAAAAAAGTAGCAAAGGCAATAAAGATAGATGGCAAGTTAGATGAAGCAGCCTGGAAAGATGCTACCCTTATAAAAGATTTAGTAGAATTTAGGCCCACTCCTTTTAAACCAGAAGCTAATACAAGTAGAACAGAAACGTATATAATGTATAACAATGAAGGTATTTATTTTGGGGGTAAATGTTATGAGCAAACAATAGATAGTGTTACAAGAGAATTAGTAGGTAGAGATGGTTTTGGCAACAATGATTTTATTGGAATATCTTTTGATACTTACAAAGACAATCAAAATGGTTTTGAATATTTTTTAACACCACTTGCAGAGCAGTTTGATGCAAAAATATCTGTAGGAAATAATAACAATGGCGGAGAAGATTTTAGCTGGAATGCTGTATGGGAGGGTAAATGTGTAATAGAAAAAGATGGCTGGAGTTTTGAAATGTTTATACCATTTTCTGCCATACGATTTGGAAAAGCGAAAGAACAAAACTGGGGATTAAATGTTTTTAGAAGAAGGGTAAAAACAGGCCAACAATATGCTTGGGCCAGCATAAACCCACTCATAAATGGCGCACTTACGCAAGAAGGTTTTTGGAATGGCATTACAGATATTAAGCCTCCTATTCGGCTTCAATTTTCGCCCTATATTTCTTATTATGCCACCAGCTTTAGTAAAGTAGCCCCTGGCGAAAAAAAAGTGGTACAACAAGTAAATGGTGGTATGGATGTAAAATATGGCATCAACCAAGCCTTTACTTTAGATATGGCATTGATACCAGATTTTGGGCAAGTGCAAACTGATAATAGGGTTTTAAATTTGAGTCCATTTGCGGTTCAGTTTAATGAACAGCGACCTTTTTTTACAGAAGGTACAGAGTTGTTTGGCAAAGGAAATTTATTTTATAGCAGAAGAATAGGTAAAGAACCAATACAAACTGGTGGGGTGTATGATTATAATAAAGAAAACACCATAAAAGACCCAAGGGAAACTAAGGTTGTAAACGCTACCAAAATAAGTGGTCGCATGCAAAACGGATTGGCTATTGGATTTTTAAACGCAGTCACGCTGTCTCAAAATGCATTAGTACAAAATAAAATTACAAAGCAAGAAAGAGAAATTGAAACATTTCCGCTTACCAATTACAATGTATTGGTGCTAGATAAAACGCTAAGAAATAATAGCAGTATAAGTTTTGTAAATACAAGCGTAATAAGAAGTGGTAGTCCTTACGATGCTAATGTATCTATGGCTTTAATAGATTTAAACGATAAAACAAATACTTGGAATGTAGGTGGCAAAGTGGGTATAAGTTATTTACAAGGCAACGGAATATTTTTAAACGACGGCACTAGCACCAAAGAAAAAATAGGTTATACACAAAGTATTTATTTTGGCAAAACAAGTGGAAAATTTAATTTTAATGTCTATAGTGATTTAACAAATGCTAAGTTTGATAAAAACGATATAGGCTATCAACAAAATAATAATTTTTTTGAAAATGGATATTATCTGAGTTACAACATTAACAAACCTAAGGGATGGTACAATAGATTAGGAGGCAATATAAATGGTTATCTAAGCATGCTTGCCTCACCCATAGACCCCCTTGAGCAAGATGGACATAAGTTTCAAGAATTTTTTAATGCTATCAATTTTTTTGGGCAAACTAAAAGCCTATGGCAATTTTATACCAATCTAAATTACAGGGTAAACGAAAATGATTATTATGAGCCCAGAGAATACGGCAGAGTTTTTAAAAGAGCAAGCCGTTTTAATTGGTATTTTAATATAAATAGTAATGATGCTAAAAAGTATTCTTTTGGCCCCGAGTTTGGTTTGCAAATTGGAACCCAGTTTAAAGGTACAAGAAATTATCAAATTGGGTTATACCATAAACTTAGACTTAACCAAAAATTTTCTGTTGAACATAACATAAATTTTTCTATCAATAATAACCAAGCGGGGTTTGGCAAATTTGACAATAATGACATTTTGTTTACAAGAAGAAATACCAAAACAATACAAAATAGCATTACTGCGAAATACAACTTTACAAATAAAATGGGTATTACTTTAAATGTTCGCCATTATTGGAGTGGTGTAAACCCGCAAGAAGTTTTATTGTTAAATACAGCAGGGTATTTAGATAAAATTAATACAACGGTTACACCAGCATCTCTAGCGCAAAATTATAATTCCTTCGCATTAAATGTAGTGTACACATGGCAAGTAGCCAATGGTAGTTTTTTATATATTGTGTGGAAAGATGAAGCAGACGAATTTGTACGTGCCGATTATGAGCAAAATTATTTTAAAAATATAGGAAGAAGCTTTGCAGTAAATAATGCAAATACTATATCTGTTAAATTAATATATTTTTTAGATTATTTAAATTTGAGAAAAAGAAAATAATTATAAGGAACACGAAGTAAAATGGCACACCAAAAAAATTTATAAAACCTGAAACGACCCATGCAAAAAAGCAATTGAAAAACTAAAAGAAATAGCAATAGAAATTAGTATTATCGTATTTGCCATCTCACTAAGTATGTAGTTTCACAGTTGGAGCCAGCATAGACATGAGCAAAAAGATGTAAAGTCTTTTTTAATAGGCTTGAAGGGTAATTTAAAATCTGACATAAAAAAATGAATGAGGATGTAGAAAGTTATATTGGTACTAGTAAAACGTTTACATTCATAACATCTTTAAAAATAAATGAAATTGCCTTACAGTACATCATAAATAAGTATGAAAGATATCTTGATAACACAACTGGACTAAATGCAAATGATGGGCGATTTGAAGGGTTTAAAAGCAGTGGCAAAATAGGACATATAGAAAATGTACAATTGCAAAATGATATTTTAGATTTGTATGAAGAAGATATTCCGCATTTTATTGGAAACACAAATGCAAATACAAAAAATCAATTAGAATTCGCCTCTTTCATAAAAGATAATGTAATTTGAGTAACCAATAGCACAGCTAATTTTAAACAAATAATAAGTACTAACAAAAGTTTTGCGCATGCAAGAGTGTTGGCTAGTAAAGAAGAAATTGTAGGATTATATGATGTAGTAATTGCGAAAAATAAAAAAATTGCTGCTATTAATAAAGAAAAATATTTAAAACAATTACCGTATAGTTAGTAAATACTGAACAGTAAATTACCTTATTTCATCCATCTATGTTTACGTTACAAACAATTGTGTGATAAGTTTTTTTGGTAAAACCGAATTATTCCTTAGTTTTATAGTGAAGTTATACTTCTAACCTATTTTACTAATCAATAATACTAAACAACATGGCAGGAAAATTAACAGCGTATTGCATGAAAACAAAGGAAAAAAATGTTCCGATGGAAGATGCAGTAATTACAAAAACAGCTCGTGGTGGCTACATGGCTCAAGGCAACGACGGTAAAGGAAACAAAATGACTACAATGCTTGGAGAAGCAAGAGCATTAGAAGCAGTAAAGGATGGCGTAGCTAAAAAAGGCTGGTAATTCAGTTTAATATTAGTTTCGAAATTTTTAAACAATTATGCCATTAGGCAGGTTTAAAGTATTGGCGGCTCACTAGAGTCGCCTTTTCTTATTAGTGTATACATGGTATTTTCTTTTATTATTTTACATCAAATTTTATTAAATACGAAATAAGTTTTCATTCGTAAATTTTAGTAAGGTATAAATGATTTATTAAAAATAATAGGAAAGTAATATAAGGAAAAAAATGCAGAAATAAGTGTTTATTTCCTTGAAAATACTTTAAAATTGTTGATAGTTTGTCAATATCCTGTCTTATTTTTGCAAACGGAAAATTCTATTTCCACAAAAAACCGGCTAAATTGTATGATGTACTACAAAAAATTCATGTTAAGATTCGTTACAGCCCTTATCCTTATTGGTTTTACTTCAATAAATACTGCATCTGCAGAAATTGGCGAGGAATTATTTAAAGCAAATTGTGCCAACTGTCATAAACCTTTAGAAAATTATACAGGGCCTTTACTTAAAGGTGTGAGAGATCATATTCCAACTAAAGAATGGCTTTACCAATGGGTAGCAAACCCTGCTGGCACCAATGATCCTTATGCTGTAAAACTTAAAGATACTTGGAAGCCTACAATAATGACGGCATACCCAAACCTTAAAAAAGCTGAAATTGATGCAATATTAGATTATGTCGATGCTTATAAAGCCCCAGCTGATCCAGCTCCTGGTGTTTCTGGTGCTGGTGGTACATCAAAAGATACTGATAATAATTCTCTCCTGTTCGGCATACTTACTTTGGTATTAGCAGTTGTTGCATTTATATTATTACAAGTAAATAGTAACCTTCGTAAATTATCAGATGATAAAGAAGGTATTTACCGTGGCGAGCCTGTACCATTTTATAGAAATAAAACTTATTTAATGATGGGCGTTTTGTTGCTTACTGGGCTTGGGTTTTATCAAATAGTAGAAGGGGCAATGAGTAGTGGTCGTATGAAAAACTACCAACCAGAGCAGCCCATATATTATTCTCACAAAGTACATGCTGGCACAAATCAAATAAGTTGTTTGTACTGCCATGGAGGCACTCAAGATAGTAAGAGTGGTAGTATACCTTCTGTAAATGTGTGTATGAATTGCCACATGGCTATAAAAGAGTATAAAGGAGAGGCTATTGTGAATGCAGATGGTAAATCAATTAATGGCACTGCTGAAATACAGAAATTGTATGCTTACGCAGGATGGAACCCTGAAAAGAAAGAGTACAATCCTGATAACAATAAGGATGGGGTGCCAGATGGTGCACATGCTATACCTTGGATAAAAATCCATAACCTTCCAGACCATGTGTATTTTAACCATAGCCAACACGTAAAAGTAGGAAAGCAAAATTGTCAAACATGCCATGGTAATATACAAGAAATGCCTGAGGTTTATCAATTTTCAGATTTGAGCATGGGTTGGTGTATAAATTGCCATAGAGAAAGTAAAGTTGATTTTTACAATAAAGCAGATAGTACAGGTAACAAATTTTATAGTATTTATGAAAAGTTTCATAAAGACCTTAAAAGTGGTAAAATGGATAGTGTAACGGTAGAGAAAATTGGTGGAACGGAGTGTCAGAAATGTCATTATTAAGAAAATAGGCAAATGTGCCAATGGGCATATTTGCAAATGCAGAACTCAAAATAAGAAAAGGTTTTAATTATAAATAAGGTTTGATTTTAAAGAATTAGCACATTGGCATATTTGCAAATTTGCACATTTCAAAATAAGTATGAGTAACAAACAATATTGGCAAAATTTCGGAGACCTTACACAGTCAGATAGATTTAAACAATCTGCTGAAAAAGAGTTTCAAGAAGAATTACTTCCAATTGAAGAATTGGATAGCAAGGGCTTGCTTGATGCAAAAACACCAAGAAGAGATTTTTTAAAATATTTAGGTTTTAGTACAGCAGCGGCTACAATAGCTGCTAGCTGCGAAATGCCAGTACGCAAAGCAGTGCCTTACTTACAAAGACCAGATAATGTTGTATTGGGAGTTCCTAATTATTATGCTTCTACTTATATAAACGCTGGGGATGCTATAAGCGTTGTGGTAAAACAAAGAGATGGCCGTCCAATTAAAATAGAAGGAAACGAACTATCTCCACTTACAAAAGGTGCTACAAGTGCACAATCTCAAGCATCGGTGCTAGATTTATATGATACTACACGTCTTCGTCATCCTTTACAAAAAGCAGCTGCGGAATACAAAGAGGTTACAAGTTTTGAAAGTTTTGATAAATTAATTGGAGAGGCTGTTGTAGGGTTAGCAGGTAAAGCAATGGTATTGCTTACATCTACAATTCACTCACCATCCACATTACAAATAATAAGCGAATTTTTAGCAAAATACCCTACAAGCCGCCACGTACAATACGATGCGGTAAGTTATAGTGGTATGTTGCAAGCCAATGAAGCTTCTTATGGTAAAAGAGCATTGCCTCAATACCGTTTTGACAAAGCAAAAACAATCGTTAGCCTTGGTGCAGATTTTTTAGGTACATGGTTAAGCCCAACTGAATTTAGTAAGCAATACTCTGAAACTAAAAAAGTTTCTGGAAATAAACCTGAACTAAGCCGTCATATACATTTTGAAAGTATGATGAGTATGACAGGTAGTAATGCAGATGACCGCTATACACACAAGCCTTCTCAAACTGCTGCAGTAGCATTGGCTTTACTTGCAAAATTGGGTGGTGAAGTAAATGCTCCAACTTTTACAAAGGAAGAAAATAGATTAAGTAAAGGAATAGAGGAAACAGCCAAATATTTATTAGCAAGTAAAGGTGCTGCCTTAGTAGTTTGTGGTAGCAATGATGTAAATATACAATTAGTTGTAAATGCAATTAATGAAGCAATAGGAGCTAATGGAACCACTATAAACTGGGCTGCTACAAGCAATGTTCGTAAAGGTATAGATGCAGATATGGTAAAACTTTCGGCAGATATGGCTAATGGTGCGGTAGGTGCGGTAATGGTATACGATTGCAACCCTGTATATTCATTAGCGGATGGTAAAAAATTCGGTGATGCATTGGCTAAATTGCCATTAAGTGTTTCTTTTAATAGCACAATGGATGAAACAACAGAGCAATGTAAATATATTATTCCAAGTCATCATTGGTTAGAAAGCTGGGGAGATACAGAAGCCGTAACTGGATATATCAGTGTTATTCAACCTTTGATAAATCCTTTATTTAAAACTCGTCCTTTTCAAACATCTTTGTTAAAATGGGCAAATATTTTTCCAATTGGCGAAGCAGCATCTGTAGCTGCCATAGAAAAAGATAGTACTGGTAAACCTTTGCCACAAAAAGGATATATACAAGGTACAGTACCTGCGGCTACTGACGCATACGAAAATTATTATAAAAAATATTGGGCTACAAAACTTGGTAGTAGTGATGCTTGGAACAAAGTTTTGCAAGATGGTGTGGTAGCAAATGCTACTGGTGCTACTGGTGCTACTGCATATAATGGTTCTAAATTGGCAGAAGCTGCTGGTAAAATTGCCACTATAAAAACTACGAATGAATACGAAGTCGTTTTATATCAAAAAATAGGAATAGGAACTGGTGCTCAAGCAAACAACCCATGGTTGCAAGAATTGCCTGACCCAATTACAAAAGTAACTTGGGATAACTACGCAATGGTATCACCAGCATTGGCTAAAAAAATGTTTGGTATAGATGTAGCTAATCCTAATAGCAAAAAAGATGCTGATAAATATGAAGTGCGTCCAGAAAAACCCATGCTGAAAGTAACGGTAAATGGCAAAGCTTTAGAATTACCGGCATTAATTATTCCTGGTTTAAATGCAGCTACTGTAGCTATTGCCGTGGGTTATGGCCGTGAAAGTGCAATGGCTGGGGATAAGAAAGATGAAATTAATTACGAAAGAATAGGACGTGCAGCTTACAAAGCCGGTCAAAATGCATACCCAATGGTTGGTTTTGATGGTACTACTTTTTCTTATAATGTTGCTGCTACAGTTGTAAAAAGCGATGCTGATTATTATGCCTTGGCTCAAACTCAGGTACATGGTTTTACTGAAGGCAGACCAGTAATTTATGAAACAAACTTAGAAAGCTATAGAAAAAATCCATTAGAAGTATTGGCAGAGCCAAGACATGAAATGGAAGAAATAACACCTGTAGGAAAAACAGATTTTGAAAAAGATGCTACTATATACCCAACTTACGATAGACCAGGTATGAAATGGGGTATGAGCATTGACTTAAATACTTGTACAGGTTGTAGCGCTTGTGTAGTAGCTTGTAATGCTGAGAATAATGTGAGTGTAGTAGGAAAAATACAAGTACAACGGGCTCACGAAATGCATTGGTTACGTATAGATAGATATTTTACCGGCGATGTTGAAAACCCTGATGTAATTTTTCAGCCAATGATGTGCCAGCATTGCGATAATGCGCCTTGCGAAAATGTTTGCCCAGTAGCGGCTACAAACCATAGCAGCGAAGGGCTAAACCAAATGACTTACAATAGATGTATTGGTACAAGATATTGTGCTAATAACTGTCCTTATAAAGTTCGTCGTTTTAATTGGTTAGATTTTAATGGTGCTGATAGTTTTAAAGACAACCAAAAACCATTAATTGGTGTAGACACCAACGAAGTAATAACTCAAATGAATGATGACCTTACAAGAATGGTATTAAACCCAGATGTAACGGTACGAAGCAGAGGTGTTATTGAAAAATGTTCTTTTTGTGTACAACGTTTACAAGATAGTAAACTAGAGGCTAAGAAACAACAAGACCCATCACTTGTACGTAATGTAAAAGTGGCTTGTGCACAGGCTTGCCCAAGCAACTCTATTGTTTTTGGAAACATGAATGATAAAGAAAGTGAAATTTACAAAACAAGAAAAGTAGACCAAGTGAACCGTACTTTTTATGTAATGGAGCAATTGCACGTTTTACCAAATGTAAGCTATTTGGCTAAAATAAGAAATACAGACAGAGAAGTAAATAATGGTAACGAAAGAGAGCATCATGGTGAGCATGCAGCAGGTGCAGGTGAGCATAAAGTAGAAGGGCATAAAGAAGAAGTAGGTGTTGGTGAAAAAAAGGAAGAGGCGGCAGCGCATTAAGCTCCCTAAATTTTCGCAGAGTAGGTGTAGGACTTTTGGATTCTTAAAGTAAAAAGTGTTTTTGAAAATTTTTAGGTAAATACTTTGAATTTAATGCTGTTAGTCTGAGGCACTAAAAAAACAAATTTCAAGCTCTTTGCAAATGACAGAATGTAACTTGTAATTTGGGTTTTAAAATGTGCCTGTAGAAACTGATCTGCAAAAACGAAGTAGCCTTAGACATGACGGCACTACGACAAAGGCAGGATAAGGCTAACATTTCAATAAATTGAAAGTAAGCGTTTTATAATATGTGCCATTAGCAGTTTGTAGGAGATAGGTTTGATAGAAAAAAAGGTTGTATTTTACTATTCGCTTTTATAAAAGTTGAATAAAGGTATGCAGATGCTGTGAGTGACACAACGATGCTGACCATAGCTGTGTTTTAGTTAGGACAAAAAAGAAAAATTTAAAAATAAAAAATAATCGTTTAGTAAAGCTCAAGTCAAAAATCTTGTGTCTAGTATCTAAAATCTAAAAAAAATATGTCATTACTCAAATACGAATCGCAATTAAGGGAACCGTTGGTAAGTGGTAACAAAGATTACCATCAAGTAACGGAAGATATTATTGGACCTATTGAAGCTAAGCCTAGCAAGCTTTGGTACATTGGTTTTTATATTAGTGTTGCTCTACTTATGTTTGGAGTTTATAGCATTTATCGTGAAGTAACTTACGGAATTGGACAGTGGAATTTAAACAAAACTATTGGCTGGGGTTGGGATATTACCAACTTTGTATGGTGGGTAGGTATTGGGCATGCTGGTACACTTATTTCTGCAATTTTATTGCTGTTTAGACAAGGGTGGAGAACGGGTGTAAACCGAGCTGCTGAGGCTATGACAATTTTTGCGGTAATGTGTGCGGGGCAGTTTCCAATATGGCACATGGGTCGTGTGTGGATGGCGTTTTTTGTAATGCCTTACCCTAACACTCGTGGCCCGCTGTGGGTAAATTTTAACTCTCCATTGTTGTGGGATGTATTTGCGATATCAACTTATTTTACTGTATCATTGTTATTTTGGTACTCTGGTTTGCTGCCAGATTTTGCAACAGTAAGGGATAGGGCAAAAACAAAATTTCGCAAAATGATGTATGGTGTTGCAGCCTTCGGTTGGACGGGTAGCACAAAACATTGGCAGCGTTTTGAATCTTTATCACTAGTGCTTGCTGGGTTAAGCACACCTTTGGTACTTTCTGTGCATACAATTGTATCGTTTGACTTTGCTACATCTATTGTACCAGGTTGGCATACAACAATTTTTCCTCCATACTTTGTGGCTGGTGCGGTATTTTCTGGCTTTGCTATGGTACAAACATTGCTTATTATTGTAAGAAAAGTTTTAAACCTACAAGATTATATTACAATTGGGCACATTGAAAAAATGAACAAAATAATTGTAACTACGGGTAGCATAGTAGGTATTGCATATTTAACGGAGTTGTTTATAGCTTGGTATGGTCAAAACCCTTATGAGTTGCATGCGTTTTTTGAAAATAGAGGTAATATTTTTAGCCCTTATGGCTGGAGTTATTATTTAATGATGTTTTGTAATGTGGTATCGCCTCAGTTATTTTGGAGCAAAAAATTGAGAAGAAATATTACAGTTACTTTCTTTATGAGTATTATCGTAAACATTGGAATGTGGTATGAGCGTTTTGTAATTATTGTAACATCGGTATATAGAGATTTCTTACCATCTAGTTGGAGTACTTATTATAGCCCTAGTATTTATGAGATTGGTTTCTATTTAGGTTCATTCGGATTATTCTTTACTTGCTTTTTCTTATTTGCGAAGTATTTTCCTGTGATAGCAGTTGCAGAAATTAAATCAGTACTAAAAACTACTGGCGAAAATTATAAAATGAAGATGACGGATATTGATAGGCAAGATGCAGAGAAATTTTATATAGCTGAAGTGGAACATGCACATTAAAAAATATTGAGTTTGGAGTACTTAGTATTGAGATAAATGCAACAAAGATAGAAATTGTGAAAGTAGATATTTTGAAAAGGCTTTAATTTTAATACAAACTCCGAAGGGGTTTACTTTGAATAACACGGGTAAAACCCTTGGAATTGGGCAAAGCCCAAGAATAAAATAAATATTATGAGCGGAATTAAAAAATTTGTGGTAGGGTCATTCGCTGATGAAGCAGTTCTTTTTCCTGCGGTAAAAAACGTACGAAAAGCAGGCTACAAAATCCATGACGTGTACACACCATTTCCTGTACATGGTTTAGACCATGCAATGGGATTAAGAGAAACAAGTATACATACTGCTGGTTTTATATATGGTGTAACAGGTACTGCAACTGCACTTACATTTATTAGTTGGGTTTTTACAAAAGATTGGCCTTTAAATATAGGAGGTAAGCCACACTTTGCTTTGCCAGCTTGGATACCTATTACTTTTGAACTTACAGTATTATTTGCTGCAGTAGGTATGGTGCTTACATTTTGTTATTTGTGCCAGCTTTCTCCTTTTATTAAAAAGCATCATTTTAGCCCTCGTGCTACAGACGACCGTTTTGTGATGGTTATTGAATGTACGGATAAAACAAATGAAGGCGAATTACAATCATTTTTGCAAAATGCAGGAGCTGAAAATGTAAATGTGCAAGTAGCAGAAACAGGCTGGTGGATTGGAAGATATGATAAAGAACAAGTATTGTATAGCCAAGAATTAGGATATTAGTGTTAAAAAATTATCAAAATACAAAGGCAATAAAATAGTTTGTAATATCTTACCATAATGGCAAAGTTTACGTTACAATAAATAACAAAGAATGAAAAGAATAACATACATAGTAGCATTACTTTTTATAGCAATTATTGCAGTATCTAGCTGTGATGGTGTAAGGCGTGAGCCAGGAAGTGTATATATGCCTGATATGTCATATAGCCGAGCTTATGAAAGCTATGCAGCCAGAGACACAGATGTTTTTACTAATAATTTAACCAACAAAGGAGAAAAGATTTTTTATAATAATGTACCGCCAGCAGGTACAGTAAAAAGGGGGGAGTTATACCCAACGGAACAACTTACAGACACACTTGGCACCTATGCTACAAGCTACACATTAAAAAACCCTTACGACACTGTTGTTATGTCTAAATTTGAAATGTCAGAAGCAGGTAGATTATTTAATGTAAACTGTGCAATATGCCATGG
>JAYUJS010000003.1:0-1544 GCA_043765095.1 Ferruginibacter sp. | reverse complement strand
TTCGTAAAATGAGTGATGGTGTAGGTGTAGAGCGTTTGTTTCCAGCATATTCTCCAAATATTGAGAGTATTGTTTTAAATAAAGTAGGTCGTGTAAGAAGAGCAAAATTGTATTTTCTACGTGAAAGAAGCGGTAAGAGTGCACGTATTAAAGAAAAAAGAATGGCAGTTGGTCTTAAGAAAAAAGGACAAGCATAATTTTTATGAATATATTTTTGAAGCGAAACATTTGTTTCGCTTTTTTAGTTTTATATATAAAGTAAAATTATTTTTACTGATATTTATGCTGTAATCGTATAATTGAGAGTAATTTTGTTTTTCTTAAATATTTTAAAAGCACCAAAGATTACTTTGATACCCACACAAAAAAAATCATTTTTTTTAAAGTTTCGTAAAACAGAAGAGGGCAATGAGCTAAAGGAAATGACCTTTATCGATCATTTGGAGGCATTGCGTTGGCATATTGTAAGAAGCATTATAGCTTGGATAGTAGCTGCTATAATAATTTTTATTAATAGCGATTGGATTTTTGACAATGTAATTTTAGCACCTAGCAACAATAATTTTATTTCTTACAGCGCTTTTTGCAATTTTGGAAAATTTTTGCATTTGGGTGAATCACTCTGTATGCCTCCAGTAGAAATTCCTCTGCAAGGCAATACCATGAGTGGCCCTTTTTTGGCAGCTATAAATATTTCTTTAATTGGTGGTTTTATAGCCGTATTCCCATATATTTTTTATGAATTTTGGAAATTTATAAAACCTGCGTTATCTCTAAAGGAACTTAAATATGGTAGAAAAAGTATTTTTTGGGTTTCATTCTGCTTTTTTATTGGGTGTGCATTTGGGTATTATTTGCTTGCTCCATTTACTTTTAACTTTTTAGCCAATTTTACTATTGGCAAAACAGGCGCATATAAATATATGCCAACGTTAGATGATTATATAGATACGTTAACTAATTTATTACTTGGTTGTGGTATAGCATTTGAGCTACCTATTTTAGCAGTAGTGTTAGCAAAAATTGGTTTAATATCGGCTACTTTTTTAAAAAATTATAGAAAATACGCCTACATAATCATTCTTATTTTAGCGGCTGTAATTACCCCATCGCCGGACTGGATAAGCCAAATAATAGTAGCTTTGCCACTTTTAATACTTTTTGAAATAAGCATTGTACTTGTAAAAAAGATTGATAAAAAGAAAATTGAAGAAGAAAAGCAATGGGAATAAATGTTTTAACAATATAAAAACCTTTACATATTGGCTTTTGTAATGTTTTATAAAAATATGTTTATCTTTACATCCTAAAATTAATACTATGACAACGAACTTTTTTAGTAAAACATTTTTGTTTTCTATGCCTGGTGGCGGTGAATGGATTTTTATAATTTTAGCTATTGTGCTTTTATTTGGGGGTAAGAAAATTCCAGAATTAATGCGTGGTGTAGGAAAAGGTATGCGTGAATTTAAAGACGCAAAAGATAATGTAAAAAATGAAATAGAGGAAGGAATGAAACAAAAAGATAACCAAGTAGATACTAC
>JAYUJS010000002.1:0-12228 GCA_043765095.1 Ferruginibacter sp. | reverse complement strand
GTGTTTGGTAAGGTTCTTCTGCATCGGAGCCTGCAATTATTTTTACACCTTTTGCACGCATTTTAGCTAATATGGCTAGCTTTTTTGCAATGTCTTTATCTGCAAAGTCTTTGTATTGTTTTGCTTGCCCACCTAATTGTTTGGTATTGTTTGTGTAAGTTGTATCCCATTCTATGCCGTATAATTTTGTACCAATTGCATAACCTGCACGGTATTGAAAAGAATCTTTATTTACAGCTTGATATGCCATCGTTACCCAATCCAACGTAGGACAAACATATACATTGTTTTTTACAGCCAAGTCAATTAAAGAATCTAGTGCTTCGGGAGTTTTTGCTTTGTCAAAATAGCCTACATGCTCTATGGATTTATAACCACTTTCTAATACTTTTTTTGCTAGTAAGGCTTTGCCCAATGCATGCCCACATACCATTATATTACTAGCTTTGGCAGATGACATTATTGCATCAAAATAAGCTTCGTTTTTTACACCAAATACTTTTATGAAATCATATCCTTTTCCTTTTAATGATTTAATGATTAAAGGAATACTGTCTATTTTATAGGTTTCGTTACCAAAAAAATTGTAAGAAATTTTCATGGCAGGGATATTTTTTGCCGTTTTTGAAAATGCTACTGTTTCTTTAATGCTTTTCATTATTCTACAATTTGTAATACCTGCTGCGGTTTGTAATTGAAAAAAACGCTCTGCATTCTGCTCGGGAAAGTGAACATGCATATCATATAATGCGGGCATAAAATATTTTCCTGTGCCGTTTATTTGTTTTTTGGGTGCAGGTATTTTTATCATTTTATTGGTTATTTCTGCAATGCCGTTTTTTATGTACACATTTGTAGCAGGCGTTGTCTTACCTGTATTTACATCTACTAGGTTTATATTGTTTATAACTAAATCGTAATTATTTTTTTGTGCAAATGTGGAGAGTGTTAACGAAAAGGCTATTGCAGTAAATAAAATTCTCATACTTAAAATTATTTTTTTGTAAATATAGGTAAGCAATTATTGTATGAGTAATTTTGCCAAGAAAAATGGATAAGTGGTATTTAAAAGAGAATTTAAGAATTATTTGCTAACATATTTAGGAAAATTGTGGAAAATGTATTGAAGGAAAGAATGTGGGGTGTGATATATTCGCACAAGTAGCTTCACCTATACTTCCGTAAGAGGAGGGAAACGTGGAAAATTTGGTATTAGATTAATTAGAAAAGGGTTTATAAAAAAGCATTTTTTTAATATTAATCATTTGCATTTTTAGCTTGAAAAATTTATTAGCTAATCTAATACTTAATAAAAGATGAATATAGGTATGCCGATGAAGTGAGTGACACAACGATGATGCCCATAGCTGTTGTCTTAGCTGGTAAACAAAAAACATACTAAAAATCTTATACATAAGACACAAAAAAAAGAAAACAAGTTTGAGTTAAAGATTCGAGTCTTGATACTAAATACCTGATACAAAAATGGAAAAAATAGAGGTGAAATACGACGAGGATAATATACGAAGCCTCGATTGGAAGGAACATATTCGGTTGCGGCCTGGTATGTATATTGGAAAACTGGGCGACGGAAGTAGCCCGGATGATGGTGTGTATGTATTGCTAAAAGAAGTGATTGATAACTGCATTGATGAGCATGCGATGGGCTATGGTAAGCATGTGGATGTAACGATTGCAGAAAAAACCCTTACCGTACGTGATTATGGGCGAGGCATTCCGCTAGGGAAAGTGGTAGATGTGGTGAGCAAAATGAATACGGGTGCGAAGTATGATAGTAAGGCTTTTCAAAAAAGTGTGGGCTTAAATGGTGTGGGTACAAAAGCGGTGAATGCGTTGAGCAATCATTTTAAAGTAACGGCGTATAGAGAAGGGAGAGAGAAAACAGCGGAATTTGAAAGAGGTGTGTTAGTAAAAGATAGTAAGGAAACGGCGAGCAGAGAAGAGAATGGAACGTTTGTAGAATTTACGCCAGATGATTCTATTTTTAAGAATTTTCATTTTGTACAAGAGTACTTGGATAATCAGTTTTGGAACTATTGTTTTTTGAATGCTGGGCTTGTGATGAACCTTAATGGTAAAAGATATGTAAGCAAAAATGGTTTGTTGGATTTATTACAACGTAAAACAAATGCCGATGAAATAAGGTATCCAATTATACATTTAAAAGGTGAAGATATTGAAGTAGCTATAACGCATGAAAATGGCTATGGTGAAGAGTATTACAGTTTTGTAAACGGACAATTTACAACACAAGGGGGTACCCATTTGGCTGCTTTTAGAGAAGGGTATGTGCGTACGATAAGAGAATATTTTAAGAAAGATTATGATGCATCGGATATACGTGGAAGTATATGTGCAGCTGTGAGTGTGAGAGTGCAGGAGCCTGTATTTGAGAGCCAAACAAAAACAAAATTGGGTTCTCAGTCTGTAAGTGAAGGCGGTGCAAGTATGAAGAATTTTATTTATGATTTTTTGCATAAGGAGTTGGATAATTATTTACATAGAAACACAACTGTGGCGGATGCTTTGCGCAAACGTATAGAGCAAAATGAAAGGGAGCGTAAAGAATTGGCAGGTATAAAAAAGCTTGCGAATGAGCGTGCAAAAAAGGCAAACTTGCACAATAAAAAATTGAGGGATTGTAAGTTTCACTACAATGATGAGGCTTTAGGAAAAGATAAAGACACGGTTGTAGAAAAACAAAAAGAGAGTACGATTTTTATTACTGAGGGTGATAGTGCTAGTGGTAGCATTACAAAATCTCGTAACGTAAGTACACAAGCGGTATTTAGTTTGCGTGGTAAGCCGCTTAATTGTTTTGGGCTTACTAAAAAGATTGTTTATGAAAATGAAGAATTTAATTTATTGCAACATGCATTGAATATAGAGGAAGGGTATGAGGGATTGCGTTATAACAATATCATAGTAGCTACAGATGCTGATGTGGATGGGTTGCATATTCGGTTATTGTTGATGACTTTTTTCTTGCAATTTTTTCCTGACTTGGTGAAGAATGGACATGTGTATATTTTAGAAACGCCATTGTTTAGGGTAAGAGATAAAAAAGAAACGATTTATTGCTATGATGAAACGGAGAAACAAGCGGCCGTGAAAAAAATTGGCTCAAAGCCTGAGATTACTAGGTTTAAGGGATTGGGAGAAATTAGTCCGGGAGAGTTTGCCCGTTTTATAGGTGTGAATATGCGCTTACAACCACTTATAATGGAACAAGGAGAGCATATACAAAACTTGCTTGAATATTATATGGGAAAAAACACACCAAGCAGACAAGAATTTATTATAAATAATTTGCAGGTGGAGATAGATGATGCAGTGGAGGAAGCAGTTAGCATTTAGCAAATGTTTTTTCTAAAAGCAAAATTCTTACAAATGCATATTTGTGTTTTTAGTGGCAAAAAAATAATGTAGTTAACTATTTAATTCAAAAAGGCTTTAAATACTAGGGAGTAAAAAAATATACAATGTTTGAATTTCACAACAATAGAAAAAGATATTTTGATATACAGGTAATAAATGCTGCAAAGTACGTGATACCTTTTATAGAAGAAAAATTTACAATTACCGCAGGTATGCGAGTAATTGAAATAGGCTGTGGTGAAGGAGGAGTATTAAAAGCCTTTATAGACAAAGGTTGCCAAGGGGTAGGAGTAGAAATGTTTGAGCCAAAATTGGAGAATGCCCGTAATTGGATGTCGACAGAATTAGCAGCAAATAAAGTAATATTTTTTTCAAAAGATATTTATAAAACAACAGTTGAAGAACTAGGAGGAGCGTTTGATATAATAGTTTTGAAAGACGTAATAGAGCATATACATGACCAAGAAAAAATAATGGCTTACATGCAAACTTTGCTAACTCCAACTGGTGTTATCTTTTTTGGGTTTCCACCATGGCAAATGCCTTATGGGGGGCACCAACAAATTTGTCAAGGAAAATGGATGTCAAGAATTCCTTACTATCATTTACTACCAATGCCTATATACAAATGGTTATTAAAAGTAAATGGTGAGGGTGTGGATGAATTGGCAGAAATAAAAGAAACAGGTATATCTATTGAAAGATTTGAAAAAATTGTAAAGAAAACAAACTATTTAATTTTAAATGATACACACTTTTTAATAAATCCGATTTATGAATACAAATTTGGGATGAAGGCAAGGAAACAATTTGGATTTATAAAAGCAATACCATGGGTGAGGAATTTTTTAACAACATGTGTGTTTTATCTAATTAAAAAGAGGTAGTAAAATTTGGATATAAATTATTTAATAAAATAAATATTTTGAATGATACATATAGTTTTTAATGAAGCAGATATAAAAGTGCTGCAAGAAGCAATAGCATTGGATGAAACATTGCAAGGTGAAATAATACTAATAAAAGATGATTATGCGGTTGGCCCATTAACAAATATTTATGTAGGTGAAGGGATTGAAAAAAGAAAAAGATGGTGGCATGAAGTGCTTATTGGTGGAGACTATGATGAAAGTATAGAAAGTATTGCTGTAAATGATTACAAAACAATAGCAACATTGGTGGGCACTTTGAGAAGAGATGAAGCAGAAATAATTTGGATTTGGGCAGCACAAAACAAACATGATGTTTGTGGATATTATTGGTTGTTGCATTACATGAAGGAATTTCAAAACAGGGTATTTATTTTGTATCTAAACAATTTGCCTTTTATAAATGAAAAAGGAAATATTTTTTACCCTGAATGGCTGCACAAAATACCTGCAAAAGAATTTTTAAAAGCAAAAAAACTAGCTAGAGAAATAACGCCGAGTGAGTTTGAAGTGGACCCTGATGAGTGGACAAAAATATGTGAGGAAAACAAAGGCATTCGTTTATTGGAAGGAGGCAAAAAATTAATACAGTGTGATTATGATTATTATGACACTGAGTTAAAAAAGTATGTAACAGGAGAGTGGCAAAAAGCATCTAAAATTATTAATATTTTTTTGAATAAGGCAAAAAATACAACTGGCGATGCATATTTGTTGTGGCGTCTGAAAAAATTGGCAGCGCAGCAGGTTTTTGAAACGCAAGGGGGGGCAAAAAATGATAAGGATTTGGAGTTTAAGCTAGGGTAAAATTTTAGGAAAATGTTCAATAAGCAATGCTCTATGTTCAATTTTCAAATTGTTAAACTCGAGGGTTTATTTTGAATAGGATTGTGTTTGTTGAAAAATACATTCGTTTACTATTCAATGTTCGATTATAGCTCCGTAGCAGCGATATGTAAAAATTATAATGAGGGTAAAAGCACTGAATAAAAAAAGATTTTAAATTTTAAAGATAAAAAACTCAAATACTAAAGTGATTAATTTATTTGATAATGCTCGAATTAATAAATTTGAACATTGAACATCAAATATTGAGCATTTGTTTTAAAAAAATTGAATTACTAAGACACACATGGTAAAAGCAAACAAAGAAGAATACAAGCACTCCGATACCGGCATTGGTGGCCAATACAAAACATGGTTTTTGGATTATGCTAGCTATGTAATTTTGGAGCGTGCGGTACCAGCTATTGAAGATGGGCTAAAACCCGTACAACGTCGCATACTTCATGCTATGAAGGAAATGGACGATGGCCGTTTTAACAAAGTGGCTAATATTATTGGGCAAACCATGCAGTATCACCCCCATGGAGATATGAGTATTGGCGATGCATTGGTAAACCTTGGGCAAAAAGATTTGCTTATAGAAACTCAAGGAAACTGGGGTGACGTGCGCACAGGTGATGATGCGGCCGCACCTCGTTATATAGAAGCACGCTTGAGCAAATTTGCACTAGAAGTTGCTTTTAATGCCAAAACCACCAATAACCAGCTGAGTTATGACGGCAGAAAAAATGAGCCTATAACTTTGCCAATGAAATTCCCTTTGCTGCTTGCGCAAGGCGCAGAAGGTATTGCTGTAGGTTTAGCAACAAAAATTCTTCCGCATAATTTTTGTGAACTAATAGATGCTTCTATAAAATACTTACGTGGACGAAAATTCGAATTGCTACCTGATTTTCTTACAGGTGGTATAATGGATGCGAGCAACTACAATGATGGTAAGCGTGGCGGAAAAATAAGGGTAAGAGCTATTATTGAAGAAGTAGATAAAAAAACACTTGTAATAAAAAGTGTGCCTTTTGGAGTAACTACAGCCAACCTAATGGAGAGCATTGTAAAAGCAAACGACAATGGTAAAATAAAAATAAAAAAAGTAACTGACTTAACTGCTGCTGATGTTGAAATTACAGTTGAATTGGCTGCTGGTATTTCTCCTGATATTACCATAGATGCATTGTATGCTTTTACAGATTGTGAAGTGTCCATTTCTCCTAATGCATGTGTAATTGCTGATGATAAACCCGTTTTCTTAACCGTTACAGAATTGCTAAAAGCTTCAGCAGATTATACAAAAGATTTGTTGCTAAAAGAATTGCAAATACGCTTGGGTGAGTTGCAAGAAAAATGGCACTATACTAGTTTAGAAAAAATATTTTTTGAAGAAAAAATTTACAAAGAACTAGAAAAGAAACACGAAACTTGGGGAAAAGTTTTAGAAGCAATTGATAAAGCATTTGAGCCTTTTAAAAAATTATTAAAACGTGAAATGACAAGAGATGATATAGTAAAACTTACCGAAAAACCTGTTCGCAGAATTTATAGGCTAGATATTGAAGAGCTAAATGCACAGATAAAAAATCTGGAAGCAGATATGAAATCGGTAAAAAATGATATTGCAAACCTCACAGATTATGCAGTAGCTTATTATGAAAATTTACTAAAAAAATTTGGTAAAGGAAAAGAAAGAAAATCGGAAATTCGTGCATTTGACACCATACAAGCAAAGTCTGTAGCCATCGCCAATATTAAGTTGTATGCCAATTTTGCTGATGGGTTTATTGGCACTGGTTTAAAGAAAGATGAATATATTGGAGAGGTTTCTGATTTGGATGATATAATTGCATTTACCAAAGCAGGTATTATGAAAGTAGTGCGTGTGAGCGATAAAACGTTTATTGGAAAGGATATTATTCATGCAGCTGTTTTTCAAAAAGGGGATGAGCGCACTACTTATAATGTAATTTATGTAGATGGAAAAACAGGGACAAGTTTTGCCAAAAGATTTAATGTAACAGGCATTACTCGGGAGAAAGAATATGATTTAACCAAAGGTGCTGAAAAAAGCAAAGTGCATTATTTTACTGCTAATGCAAACGGTGAAGCCGAGGTAGTAAAAATAATTTTAAGTATTAGTTGCAATGCAAAGAAAAAAGAATTTGATTTTTTCTTTGAAGAGTTGGAAATAAAGGGTAGGAGTTCTATGGGCAACACCGTTACAAAATATCCAATAAAAACAATTCGTTTTAAAGAAGCAGGAAAATCAACATTGGATGCTAAAAAATTGTGGTACGATGATAAGTTTGGCAGATTAAATGTTGACGAAAAAGGCTTGTACCTTGGTAAGTTTGAAGCAGAAGATAGACTAATTGTTTTCTACAAAGATGGTAACTATGAAATGATAGACCAAGAGCTTACACAGCGTTTTGAAATGGATAAAATATTAAGTGTATTAAAATTTGATGTCAATAAAATTTTCTCTGCAGTGTATTTAGATGGCGATAAAAACCAATATAATGTAAAACGTTTCAAAATAGAAACCACTACCCTAAATAGTAAATATTTCTTTATTAAAGAAGGAAAAAATAATTTGCTTACCGCTATTTCATCTGATGAATTGCCTTTACTGAATGTAGTAACAGGTAAGGGGCAACAAGTAAACAATGTAAAGTTTAAAGTAGATAAATTAGTAGAAGTAATGGGGTGGAAGGCAATAGGGAGTAAACTTATGGACTTTAACAAAAATATAGAAATGGAATTTGTACAGCCTAAGGAGGAAACAGCTCAACAAAATTTATTTGATTAAAAAGGTATTTTGTTATGGTTATTCTAAAAAATATTTATAATAATCATAACTTTTTTGAATCTTCAATATTTACAAATACATAATTATTATAATAAAAAGCGGCTTCTACTCTATAACTAAAATTTATTTTAACTAAATTAATAGGAAAGGGAGCAGTCTTACCAAAAGCATCAAAATGCTACATATATTGTACACATTATTGATGTAGCAAAAAAAATAAAAGTGTGATAATAATATAGCGAATTTGCTTTTTTAGCGATAATAGCTATACATTTTTTCTACAAATTGTATTAAAAATATTTTCAAATTTTATTTTATGTAACTTTTTAATTGTTTATGTCTGTAAAATATCAAATCCCTAGTTAGATAACATTAGTATTTATTCTTCCATTTTTTGTTGCTCATATTTTTCTATCCATCCCACTTCTTTATTTGTATTTAAAGCTTGAACAATACCTACTAAAAATATTGCTCCCACATTTGCAGCTAAAAAAGCAAGGTTATAGCAATTATATTCACCAATGCTATTGTAGTGATGTTTAAAGAAAATTATAAAATCTAGTAACCAATAATACACCCACGCAGTTAGTGCTATGGCAAAAATTAAGTAAGAAAAAACCTTAGCAGCTTTAGATGGATGTGGCTTTGTGTGTTTTATATAAATAAAATAAACTGTTATAAATAAAACTGCTGGTACGCAAATTACAAATAGAGTAAACATTAATGAAAACCATGGAATATGGTCTAGCATTCTAAAAGTATATTTTAGTATCATCATCAAAGCTGCTATAAAAGCAATGAAAGCCATAAATGAAAAAAATATTACTCCAAATAGCCTAATATATTTAGCTTCTTCTTTCATTAATGTTTATTTAAAATAACTAAGGTTCGTTTTTGGTGTAAGTGCAATCAACGTTTCGTACATTAATTTTATAGTATTTTCAATATCATCTTTGTGTAGCATTTCCACAGTCGTATGCATGTACCTCAGCGGTATAGAAATAAGTACTGATGGACAGCCATCATTTGAATATGCAAAAGATTCTGTATCGGTGCCAGTACTTCTGCTCACCACTCTCATTTGATAAGGAATGTTGTTTTTACCTGCTATTTTTTCTACAAAATCTAATAGTTTATTATGTACTGCTGGTCCATAGCATAATGATGGGCCTTTACCACAAGCACAATCTCCTTCTATCATTTTATTTATCATGGGCGTAGTGCTATCGTGTGTTACATCCGTTACAATAGCTACATCTGGCTTTATTCTTCTGGCTATCATTTCTGCACCACGCAATCCTATTTCTTCTTGCACTGCATTTACAATGTACAAACCAAAAGGTAATTTCTTTTTATTTTCTTTTAGCAAACGAGCTACTTCGGCTATCATAAAACCACCAATTCTATTATCAAAGGCACGCCCAATTAGGTAACCATGTGCTAGCTCTTCGTAAGGCTCTTCGTACACTGCTACAGCGCCTATATTTATGCCCAATGCTTCTACTTCTTTTTTTGTACGAGCACCACAGTCTAAAAAAAGAGTTTCTACTTTGGGTTGTGGTTCTTTGTTATCATTATTACTCATACGAGTATGTATAGCAGGCCACCCAAATACTGCCCTTACTTTTCCTTTTTTGCCATGTATTGCCACTCTCATGCTTGGAGCTATTTGGTGGTCCACACCGCCATTTCGTTTTAAGTAAATCAACCCTTCAGCAGATATATAATTTACAAACCAACTTATTTCATCTGCATGGGCTTCTATTACTACTTTAAATGGAGCTTCTGCATTTATTACACCTACTGCGGTGCCATAAGCATCTGTAAAAAAAGAATCTACATAAGGTTCTAAATATTGCATCCACAATTTTTGCCCACCGCTTTCAAAACCAGTAGGAGAGGGGTTATTAATATATTTCTCTAAAAAAGTATAAGAACTTTCTTTTAATACGCTTTTTTGTTTTGTGGGTTTCGCCATATTTTTATTTTAAAATACAAAGTTATATGAAATTAGGTTTTAAAATTTGTTGTATTTTTGCAAGTAATTTGTAATAATGAAAAAAATATTTCTTAACTTATTTATTTTAACATCTACGCAATTTTCTTTTGCACAAAATGGAAAATGGTTTAAAGGAATGTATATACAATGGGGCTACAATAGAGAATGGTATACAAAAAGTGATATAAATTTTAGACTAGCCAACGGCGATAATTTTACTTTATTAAATGCAAAAGCTGCTGATAAACCAGACTTTGATGCTATTTATAAAGTGCCAACGCAAATTTCTATTCCACAATATAATTATAGACTGGGTTTTTATTTAAATGAAAAAAAGACTAGTGCAATTGAAATAAATTTTGACCATATAAAATACGTTGTTACCGATGGGCAAAAAGTAAGCGTACTAGGTACTATTGATGGCAAATTTGTAGATGGCGATAGTATTTTAAACCCTGCAACATTTCTACATTTTGAACATACTGATGGTGGAAATTTGTTGCATATTAATTATGTGCATCAAAATACTTTGATGATGAATAAAGCCAACACAAGACCGCTTTTTACTTTTATTTGGAAAGCAGGTGCTGGTATAAATATACCTCGTACAGATTTTACATACCGTGGTAACAGATTTAATAATAATTTTCATATATCGGGGTTCAATATAAGTGCAGAAGCTGGTGCAAGATATTATTTTAGTAAAAGATTGTTTTTAGAAACTACCGTAAAATCTGGTTATGTAAACTATTTAAATGCTTTGGTAAATACTGAAACTACTAAAGGTAACAGAGCATCGCATCATTTTGGCTACTTTGAAGTAATAGCATTGGTTGGTTATGACATTAAATTTTAATCTAACTTTTATAGCTTCATATTATATTAATAAACAATATACAGGCTGTGCGCCGTAAAGTTTATTAACTCTAATCCTCTATGTTAAAAAAAGTATCAATTCTATAACATAATCAGATTGAATTTTGATTTAATAATTTTTTATTTTGAATGCTGTCACACATACAAAAATCGTAAAAGACACTTCCACATTATTGGGTTTCGATTTTTGTGGTATAGCTAAGGCTGGGTATTTAAATGATGATGCTCGCCGCCTTGAAACATGGCTTGGTAAAGGAATGCATGGTAATATGCATTATATGGAAAACCACTTTGACCTTCGTACTGACCCTACTAAATTAGTGGCAGGTGCAAAATCTGTAATTACATTACTTGTAAATTATTTTCCGCAAGAAGCACAAAATAGTACTGCACCTAAAATTTCTAAATATGCTTATGGTAAAGATTACCATGAAGTAATTAGAGAAAAACTAAACCATTTTTTCTTTTTATTGCAAGAGAAAATAGGAGAAATACATGGGCGTGGGTTTGTAGATAGTGCGCCGGTGCTAGAGCGTGCATGGGCACAAAAAGCTGGCTTAGGTTGGGTGGGTAAAAATGGAAACCTTATAAATAAAAAACAAGGTTCATTTTTTTTTATTGCATCGTTAATTGTAGATGTAGAATTGATAGCGGATGAAGCAGGAATAAAAGATTATTGCGGTACATGTACAAAATGTATAGATGAATGCCCTACAGAGGCAATTTTGCCTGATAAAGTAATAGATGGAAGTAAGTGTATTTCATACTTTACTATAGAGCTAAAAGATGCATTGATACCTTATAAAATGAAAGGGCAATTTGATAATTGGATGTTTGGATGTGATGCCTGCCAAGATGTATGCCCATGGAATAGATTTAGCAAACCTAATAATGTAGAGGGTTTTAAGCCAATAAATGAGTTGCTACATTTTTCAACTAACGACTGGAATGAACTTACGGAAGAAAAATTTAAAATTATTTTTAGTAAATCTCCATTAAAGAGGAGCAAATTTGCAGGTATAAAAAGAAACTTAAAATTTTTAAAATAAATTTATTTTCCTTCTACAAAAAATTTTAATGATTTTAGTGCTTCTTCGTTGCCAACTCCTGCAATTTTCTCTAAAAATATTCCGCTAAATTTTTCCCAAGGATACCATTTAAGATTGGTTACTGCCTGCCATTGTACTTGCATATTACCTTGCTCCATTACGGGCATTAGCGTAAATACATTTTCTATATCTTTTTCTCCTTTGGCTTGTATATTAATTTTTACAAGAGGATATTTTTTTTCTGTTACAACCATTTGGTATGCTTTACCATTTTGCTCCCAAGTTGCTATATCATTTAACTCATTTTTGCTACTGCTAAAATTCAAAATC
>JAYUJS010000001.1:0-4181 GCA_043765095.1 Ferruginibacter sp. | reverse complement strand
TTTTGTAAAAGCAAAATTATTTTAAAGTAAAACTTGAAGTAAACATTATAAATTACCCATTTTTTATACTAATTTTATTTACAATCTTCACAAATCCCAGTTACTACCATTGCTGCTTGTTGTTTTGTAAAATTTACTGGCAGTTTTACTTGTGGTATCGTTACATCATCTAAGCAAATAGTTTTATCACAGTTGCTACAAATAAAATGCACATGGTCGTCGTGATGATGACCTTCTTGGCAATTTTGTTTACAAAGTGCATACAAAATAGAATTGTCTGTAGTAGGTATTTGGTGTACAATTCCTTTTTCTACAAAAGTTTGTAATGTCCTGTATACTGTAACTCTATCAAAATTTTTAGCAGCATTTTTTTCAATATCTGCATGTGCCAGTGCCCCATCAGCATCTAAAAAAAGTTCCAATATTTTTTTTCTGCTATCCGTTACGCTTAGTCCATATTGTTTTAATATATCTAATTTAGTTTTCATAGTATTATGTAGGGGAGTTGCTAAAACCCGTCATAAACCTTGTGTGGTCTACCTTTTCTTTTAATACTCCTTTAATATCAAGTAATAATTTTTGTATTTCATCTTCTTTTAAGCCGTCATAAATTCCCCTTACTCTTCTATATCTATCAACCAAAGCAAAAAATTGTGTATGTATAAATTGATTAGCCATGTTTTGCGTACTATCCGGCTTTTGGTTGTCTATTATGTAACCAATACGTGCCATTTTGTATAAAGAATCTTTGCTACCTGTTACAAAATTCCAATTAGTATTTTGTAGGTTTTGAGTAATGGGTAAATTACTAATGCTGTAAGAGCCGTCATCCGCTTTTATTAGTTTTCCATTTATCATTTTTTGTTCATATGCTTTTAGGAGCGGCAAACTATCTACCTCGGGCATACAAGTATGGGAAAGTATCATAAAATCTTGCTTGTCTTTATACTTTTCATAAACACGGCGCATGTTTGCGTTCATTTTTGGGCAAATGCCTTTGCAAGTCGTAAAAAAATATTCTACAACATACACTTTATCATCTGTTTCTTTTTGCGAAATTATTTTACCATCTTGGTTAGTAAAACTAAATGCAGGTACAGCTGGGTTTATAACTTGCAAAGGCGAAGAGCTAAAATCATAATCCTTCATTATGAAAAAATAAAAAACGGCAAGTAAAACAGCAAAAAAACCAATATAAAACCAAAATTTTTTACTCATTATTTTTAGACTTTAAAAATTTAATTTTTAGAAATAAGACACAAGACATAAGTTACAAGTCACAAGATGCCATTAGTTATTAAACATAATTAAACGGTGAAGTATAAATTTTTATTTATCTAATAAATTATAAATCATCACTAATAACTGCAATAACAATTAACAATTACCTAATATTAATACATAAAGTTACGTAGCTTAATTTTATTCAGTTTCTTTATTTGCAACAGTATTGCATATTTATTATATTTGCAATTATCATGAGTTTAAAAATAAATTGGGATGGGTTTGGTATTGCTACATCATTAGCTTGTGCCATACATTGCATTGTGCTGCCACTTACGCTCACAAGCCTATCTTTTTTTGGTGTAAATATTATTCATAATGTATTTTTTGAGTGGGGCATGATTACCCTAGCATTTTGCATTGGCGTTTATGCTTTAATACATGGCTACAAAACACATCATCAAAATAAATTACCTATTTGGTTATTTTGTATTGGATTTATTTTACTTTTTACAAAGCAATTTTTTTTATCTGTAGAAAATTATTTTGTAATGCCAGCAGTTGCATTTATAATTAGCGCACATTTTTATAATTATAAACTTTGTAAAAGAGATAAATGTAATTCTCCACACCATTCTCACTAATTAAAGTTTGCTATTTAATATTGTATGTATTTGTGTAAACCTACTGGTTTAGTTAATTAGAGGTTTAGTTACCGTTTAAATTTACAAACTAATAATAAAAAACATATTTAGATTATTAAAGTCCATCAATCAACGCTGCTAATTTTCTATCTTTTTCAGTAATTGTATTTCCTTTATCATGGGTGCTAAGCCAAAGCTCCACTTTATTATAGGTGTTGGTAATGGTAGCGTGGTGGTCTGCTTTTTCTGATAAAATTGCAACCCCCGTTATAAAAGAAAATGCTTCTACAAAATTTTTAAATTCAAAATTTTGATATAACTTATTATCTATTTCTTGCCACATATTTATATTTTTTAAAAAATTAAAAATTGTTTATTTTTTATTTTCTCATTAGTCATTTCTGTTACCAACTGCACATTTGGTAATAGTTTTATGCATTGCTGTAATGATTTTATTTCTTCTGCATTCATGTGTTCTCCTTTTGCTAACCAAAGAAAATCTAAATGTTTAAACTCTGGTAATAAATATTCTCCATCATCTTCGTTATTGTATAAATAATGCACCAAAGGGCAACCAGGCACTATGTATTCATAAATAGAAAAAAAATAATTTCTTTCTTTTTTTCTTAATTGTATTTCTAAATGGTGGTTTATTTTAAAGTTAAACCCAATATTTTGATTTATGTTCCAGCTAAATAAATAATCTTTTAAAGGAGCTACAATGCCCATAAGGCATGTATTTTCAAAAAATTCTTCAATGAGTGTTTCTGTATCTATTTTTAATTTCATATTTTTAACCACTAAAGCATTAAGAAAAACACAAGGTACACTAAGTATTACTTATTTGTGCTAAAGTCTTACTTGCACAATTTAAAATGTAATAAGCAATAATAATTCTTCTTTCCCTCTTTTCACTTTCACATTGGTACTTTCTCCTTTGTTAAATTTATTAAGTGCATCCATATAAGTTTGCACATCATTAAATGTGTGTTCACCAAGTTGTACCAAAATATCTCCAGTTTTTATACCTGCTTTTTGCGCTGGTCTATTTTCTGAAACAGCATCTACTAATACACCGCTGCCACTAAAAGTATAATCAGGCATTACGCCAAGGCTAACTTTAAAACTACTTTTACCCATACTTACTTCCCTCGTTTTGGTAAAAGAAATTTTATCCAAATTATTAGTTTGCGCAATAATATTTTGTATATATTTTATTATTTGTAACTCACCAATATAATTTATTTTGTCAGCATCGTCAGTGGGTTTATGATAATCTTTATGGCTGCCTGTAAAGAAAAACAATACGGGTATATCTTTTTTGTAAAAAGAAGTATGGTCGCTTGGGCCGCTACCACTACTATCAAAGTTTATTTTAAAATAAGCATTTTCTTTTTTTATAATCTTGCCCCAAGTAGGGGAGGTGCCATAACCACCAATTGTAATGCCATGGGTACTGTCGTTTAGCCTACCTACCATATCCATGTTTACCATATAGTTTACGGTCTTTAGGTCAAGCCCTGCGTTATTTGTAAAATATTTCGAACCAAACAAGCCAAGCTCTTCCCCCGAAAAAGAAATAAATAAAAAGTTATAATTTTTGTAAGTAGATTTTTTTAAAAACTTTGCCATTTCTAATAATGCAGCGGTGCCGCTTGCATTATCATCTGCACCATTATGTATCATAGGTGTAGCACCAGTATACAAAGAGTTGTGGTCTTCACCATAGCCAAGGTGGTCATAGTGTGCGCCAATAATAATTGTATTAGTAGCATTGTTATTTATGTAGCCAATTACATTGTGGCCTGTTTTTTTCTTTTCTTTTACCAACACATTTAAGGTAGCGGAGTAGCTTAAATCTCCTAATTTTTCTGCAATATTTTTTGTTAAATAAATTACAGGTATAAGCAATTGCTCACTATTGTCTTTAGCGTCAAAAGTTAACTTTTCTTTTATGTTAGATGAATTAAAGAAAATAACCGCTTGTTTTTTTTCTACCTGTGAATTTTTTGAAATGCTGTATATTTTATCTTTTAAATTAAAATGTGGGTTGTTTTCATTTTCTTTTAATATAGTTGCTAAATCTATTTTATTAACATCGTTTTTTATTTTTTTTAGGTCAATATCTTTTGCAGCACCCGAAAATGAAAATGGAAAATCTTCTTTTTCTAATGAGTACACAATATCTCCAATTACCAAATAGTTTTCGCTGCCTATTTCTTTGCCCTCATTTACTGTAAAGTCCTGGATGTAACTTTTATTTGTAGTAAATGTTTCCACTCCTGCTTTTTTAAATTCTTTTTGTATAAACTC